>DATKUS010000293.1:0-5905 GCA_035530535.1 Bacteroidales bacterium | reverse complement strand
GCGGAGGGGTCCGAGGTCTCATGTCTTTGTACCTCAAGATAATAGTCGTCGCCGAAGATCTCCTTGTAGGATAGCATTGCCTCTTCTGCCCCTTTCATATTCCCGGTAAGTATCTCCTGGGCTGGCTCTCCTGCGATACATGCTGATGAGACTATCAGTCCGGCGTGGTAGGTGCGCAGCAGCTCCTTGTCTATCCTGGGTTTGTAGTAAAAGCCTTTTATCCATGCCTGTGAGATAAGCTTCACCAGGTTACGGTAGCCCTCCTTGTTTTTGGCAAGAAGTATGAGATGGTCTCCGGAACGGTCTTCACGTGAGGTCTTCTCCTCCATGCTGCCGCGTGCAACATATATCTCGCACCCTATGATAGGCTTGATGCCGGCGCTGCATGCAGCATCATGGAACTCTTTTACGCCGAACATGTTGCCATGGTCGGTGATCGCAAGTGCCTCCATGCCAAGTTCCTTCGACCTCCTCATAAGAGCCTTTATCCCCGATGCCCCGTCGAGAATGGAGTACTGTGTATGCACATGCAGATGAGTGAATGAGGACATTTATCAGGGATTCTATTAAAAACCGGAACTGCTCTTGAACGGAACAAAAGTAAAGAAAAGGTAGTTTTTCCTGCACTTTTTTTATTAACACCGTAGCGGAGGGAAACCCCTGCCAATAAATATTTTTGTTACATGGATTTATTATAATATCTTTGCACCCTCATAATAAAAAGCAAGTTTCAATTTAAACACAGTTATTTAAATGTCAGTAAAGATCAGATTAGCTAGGAAAGGCCGCAAAAAGCAGGCTTTCTACCATGTAGTGGTAGCAGATAGCAGGTCGCCACGTGATGGCAGATTCATTGAGAAGATCGGTATTTATAACCCGATCACTGACCCGGCAACTATCGATATCAACTTCGAGAAAGCTTTGGGTTGGCTGCAGAACGGCGCGCAACCCACAGACACATGCAGGGCAATCCTCTCTTATAAAGGGGTGCTCCTGAAGAAACACCTCATTGAGGGAGTAAAAAAAGGTGCATTTGACGAAGCTGAGGCAGACCGCCGCTTCAACGAATGGATCAGGATCAAGGAAGAACAGGTCGAAGCCAAAAAATCAGGCCTTGAGAAAATGGGTGAAGAGACCCGCAAACAGCGTCTTGAGGCTGAGACAGTTGTAAAGGAAACCAGGGCAGCCGAATATGCAAAGAAACTTGCAGCCCTCGCTGCTGAGGCCGAAGCAGCTGCCAAAGCCGCTGCAGCACCAGAGACACCGGAAGTTGAGATCGCAGCCGAAGCTGACACCGCAGAGGCAACAACTGAACCGGTTGCAGAAGTTGACACCGCAGAAGCAGCAACCGAACCGGTTGCAGAAGCTGACATCTCCGTTGCTGATGAAAAACCTGAAGCAACAGAAGAGACAGAGAAGACTCAGGAATAATTTTGTACCCTGCTGATACCGGCCTGTGAGAACCATAGGTGTAATAACCAAAACACACGGCTTTGAAGGAGCCGTAGTGGTAAGAACGGAAGGCGGCATTGCAGGGGAACCGAAACCAGGAGAACCGGTATTCATCGTTATTGATGGATTACCGGTTCCCTTTTTTACACGTGAGGCCTGGTCTCCCTCACCCGGTACACTGGTGATATCTTTTGAAGACTATATGACCAACGGATCAGTCTCCGGCTTTAAAGGCTGCGAGGTCATGGCGGAAGACCAGGGTAAAGCTGATGAAAGCCTTACTCAGCTTAATGATTATCAGGTTATTGACAGGATATCTTCCTTCAGGGGAACGATTGTCAAGGTGATGGAAAGCCCGGGCCAGCTTATGGCTGAAGTGTCAGGTCCGAAAGGCAATGTGCTCATCCCCCTGCATCCTGACCTTATCATCTCAATTGATCATAAGAAAAAGATAATTGAGATGTCACTGCCTTCGGGTATCACTTCTGTCAACGACTGACATCTTTTTTTTCTGTCTCCCGATGCAGCATTGAACTGATGACTTCGTCTTTCCTATAATAAAACCTAAATCGGGCAGTCATGAAAAAACTATTGTCACTTGCAGCTGCATCGCTGCTTTTAACCTCTGCCGTTATGGCGCAGGATTCCTATTCTGAAACCAGGAACGTTACAGGATTCAGTACAGTCAGCTTTGCGGTAGCAGGTGAGGTTCATATATCACTTGGCCAGGACTATAAAGTCGTTCTGGCAGGGGACAGGGATTTTGTCAGTAAAATTGAGACAAAGGTCAGTGGCGGAGACCTTGTGATTAAACATGAAAAGTGGTTCAACGCTCCTAACAGCAAAGTAATAGTATATATTACCATGCCCTCATTAGTGGGTATTGATGTGTCAGGCTCCGGTAAGGTGACAGTTGAAGACCCTTTGAAAGGTGATGACTTTGAAATAAATATCAGCGGCAGTGGCACTGTCTTACTGAAAGATGTCACTCTTACTGATGTTGAATGTGATATCTCAGGTTCAGGGAAGTTCCTGGCTGAGGGCACAGGCACCATGGAGTCGCTTGAAATAAATATTTCAGGTTCGGGAAGCTATGCCGGCGGAACCGTTAAGGTGGGCTCATTCGAAGCCAGCATTTCCGGAAGCGGCAGTTGCGACTGTTATGTTACGGGTATGCTTAAAGCTGCAATATCAGGAAGCGGAAGCATATATTACTCGGGCAACCCGAAGATAGATGCATCTATATCGGGCTCAGGCCGGGTAAGAATGAAGTAGCTATTTCCGCAGAATTTTTATCACTCCGTTTGCAGATACTCTGATGACTGACGAAGCCGATGCTTTTGTGCGGTCATTCTGCCTGTAGTGACATACATAGTCAGCGGAGCTGATTATCTCATCACTAATCTCATCAAATACTGCCGGAGCATCTTCGCCGCTTATATTGGCCGAAGTTGATATTATCGGCTTGCGGAAGGCATCGATAAGGTCATCACAGAAAGGGTCGCTGCATATCCTGACACCTACAGAACCGTCGGCGGAAGCCACGCCCTCTGCCAGGCTGCGCCCCCGGTCATAGACGACAGTCAGCGGTTTCTCTGACCATTCTGCCACCTGGAGGGCCACATCAGGGGGATTATCGACATACCTGGTCAGCATTGCGGGAGAATTCACCAGCACTATCAGGCTCTTGCTGTCACTCCTTTTTTTGATCGCGAAAATCTTTCTGACAGCTTCGGTGTTCGTGGCATCACAGCCCAGGCCCCAGACAGTGTCAGTGGGATAAAGTATCACTCCGCCTTCACGCAGCACCTTCAGTGCGTTCTTAATATCTTCATGGTATTCGCTTTTCATACCATTACATCGTTTTCCCTTAGTGCATTGTTCAGAGAGGTTTTTTTATCTGTCGACTCTTTTCTTCTGCCGATGATCAGGGCGCAGGGTACATTATATGTTCCTGAGGGGAACTCTTTTGGATAGGTACCTGGTATGACCACGCTGCGGGGAGGCACGTACCCCCTGTATTCCACCGGCTGCCCGCCTGTGACATCTATCACTTTTGTGGTACCTGTTATCACAACATTTGCTCCTATCACCGCTTCAGAGCATATGCGTGCCCCTTCAACTATTACGGCACGTGAGCCCACAAAGCAGTTATCCTCCACCACCACCGGTGCTGCCTGCACCGGCTCAAGCACTCCCCCTATGCCCACTCCGCCGCTCAGATGAACATTCCTGCCTACCTGCGCGCATGAACCCACCGTGGCCCAGGTGTCAATCATGGTCCCCTCGTCAACCCTGGCGCCGATATTGATAAACGAGGGCATTAGTATAACACCTCTCGCCAGATAAGCTCCGTACCGGGCAATGGCATGCGGTACTACCCTGACGCCAAGCTCTTTATAGTTGTGTTTAAGATCTATTTTATCATGAAACTCGAGAGGCCCGGCTGTGGTTGTCTTCATCTCTCTTAATGGGAAGTAGAGAATGACGGCTTTTTTTATCCACTCATTCACTACCCATCTGTCATCAACAGGTTCTGCAACCCTCAGAACACCCTTATCAAGGGCCTCTATCACCTCTTCGATTGCCAGGCGTATTGCGGGTTCATTAAGTCTTTCGCGCTTCTCCCAGGCCGCCTCGATCAGTTCTTTCCCGAAACTCATTTTTGATTTCAAAATTAGTAAATGTTATATCCGGTCGTTAAAAAACAATAATAACTATTATACAACATAATATCATATGACGATATGATTAATTTTGGAATTAGCAAACAGAGAAAAGCATGATCAGAAAAACACTCTTCGCAACACTTCTCATCTGTTCCTTCACCGTGGTGAACGGACAGAATGATTTCAGGTACCAGTTGCCTCCCGAGGCCATTGTAAAGATCATTGATGCCCCGCAGACGCCGGGTGTCATGGTAAGTCCTGACAATAAAACCATTCTCCTTCTTGAAAGGCCCGGGCTGGTCTCCATTGCCGAGCTCTCGGCACCTGAGCTGCGTATTGCAGGCCTCAGGCTTGATCCGCGCACCAACAGCCAGAGCCGCGGACAGTCAGTGAACAGGATAACAGCCATGAACATTGACGGCACGAACCTACGCAGCTTCACAGGCATGCCGGCCGCGCCGGAGATAGGAGGCATTTCGTGGGCTGATGACAGCAAACGTTTCACCTTCACCAATATAACCGGGCAGGGCGTTGAGCTTTGGGTTGCAGATCTTGCCACCATGGCAGTCACAAAGATCGATGATGGGGTGAATAATATATTTCGCGGTACCAGCAACTGGCTCCCTGACGGGTCATTCATCTATCTTCGTACCCTCAGAAACCGCGGCAAAGCGCCGGAAGCTTCCCAGACACCTAAAGGGCCTGTGGTACAGGAGACCTCAGGTAAACAGGGTGAATCACGCACCTTCCAGGACCTTCTCAAAAATGTTGATGATGAGGCAATATTTGAATACTTCGCCACCTCAGAACTCGTAAGATGGAACGGAACCGGAATCGGGGTCATCGGTAAGAAAGGCATGATCACAGACGTGTCTCCTTCAACTGACGGTCAGTGGCTGATGGTCAATACTATTGAACGACCTTTCTCCTACCTTGTACCTTATTCGTTTTTTCCCACCAGGATTCAGATATGGGATCTTACAGGGAAGGTTGTGAAAGAGCTTCTTTACAAGCCTCTTCAGGAAAATCTCCCCAGAGGGTACGATGCAGTAAATCCCGGTCCCAGGAACCACAGCTGGCGTGCTGACAAGCCTGCCTCACTGCTCTGGGTTGAAGCCCTTGACGGCGGCGACTACTATGCCAGGGAGATGAAATACCATGACCAGGTATGGCTTCTTGAGACTCCCTTCACGGCAGAACCACAACCATTCCTTTCAGTTGAGAAACGTATCCAGAGAATAACCTGGGGCAATGACAACCTGGCTGTTGTCTCTGAAGGACTTTCAAAAAGCCGTGTCAGGGTCACAAGCACTTTCAGTCCTGCCGACCCTCAGAACACCATAAAGAAAATACATGAGCTCAATTCTGATGACCGATATGGCAATCCGGGTTCATTCATGACAGCTCTGAACAGTTTCGGACGCCAGGCACTGCTGACTGGCGACAAGGGAAAGAGTCTTTATCTTTCTGGAACCGGGTCCTCACCGGAAGGCGACAGGCCATTCATTGACAAGTATGATATCAAAACGGGGAAGACAACACGTCTGTGGAGGTCGGAAGCGCCGTATTACGAAACAATAAGTGAGTTCATCAATCCTGCCTCAGGTTTAATGCTTACTGTGAGACAGTCGGTCAGCGAGGTGCCCAACTATTACATCCGTGACCTTAAGAAGGGCACGCTCACCCAGGTGACGAAATTTGAAAATCCTTATCCCGAGTTATCAGGTGTTAAAAAGGAGCTTGTAAAGTACAAGCGTAATGACGGGGTCGACCTCTCCTTTACG
>DATKUS010000292.1:0-2131 GCA_035530535.1 Bacteroidales bacterium | reverse complement strand
AGGAAAAAAGTTCAATAGTTGAACCAGGTTCAGGTATTGAAGGTCAACTCGATCGGTTGACCCAACAGTCAGCTTATACCAATGGCGTTTTGGCAAAACCATATGGAGACGAGAGTGTTGAAGAAGCTCCCGCAAATCCTGTAACGGAAGACCTGATGAAAAGGAAGATTATTCCGGAAGCAGAAGCTCAAAGACTCGGAAATCAATAACGAGCATTTTTTGTCCTAAGGAGATTATACACCTGCCCGCCAATGGCACACGACAAAAGAAGATTTGAAAGTATTGGAATTAATTATTTAAACGTGAAGGAGAGTAAAATGAAATTCAGAAAATTGTTTATTTTAAGTATTGCATTAATGTTTTTGATGACGTCCGGCATCGCCCTGGCAGCTGTTCAGTTTGGAGGTCCTGGCTGGTATGAAAAACAAAATGGCCAAGGTCTTGAAATGCAGTATTTTTCAGGTAAGGGTCATCCGGTCGGTCACAGTGAATGGACTCTGATGGAAAAGCAACCGCCTGCTCCGGAAGGAAGAGCGGATGTTTATTCGTTTGGGGAAGCCAGCAAAAAGGCATATGATCTTTCAATGTCTTTTACCTTCTGGAAAGGTAACTGGAATGATTATGGCATTGCCGGAGGATCTGCATATTCCTATGGCATGAACGAAACCACTGCAAGTGCCCAAGGCGGTTATATGAAAACCAGTTGGAAAAAGGTTTCTTGTAATGATTGCAGAAAAGGATACAGATATGAAAAGGTTAGTACATTTGTACCCTTTGAAGCAAGAGCCGATAGTATCGTAATTGCCCGAAAACCTGACATTCATGCTTGGTCATGGGCCAAGGATTATGGTATGTTATCCAAAGCCGGTGCCGGTGCCGTAATCAACGGTGATTGGTGTGATGTTAGTGTCATTGGTATCGGATTTGGTTTAGCCGGTGATCCTGAAACCACATTGACCGAAGTCGGTATTGGTGGTCATATTTTCCAGAAGAATGGTGCCGGAGAAACCGGTTGGCCAGAAGGAACATATGCAGAAGGTGAAAACAAGAGTGAACTTTCATTCTATGCAAATAAATATGATCAAGATATAGGACAGTCGGGTTGGTTCATTATTGATCTTCCCGGAGCTTTTGATATTACAGGCGGAGTAGAAGGTTCTGCAATAGTTAAAGGCAAAACCGAAGTCCGTGTTCAACCTTATGGTTCCCACAGAAGTGCTTTTGCAACAACCCAAAATAGCGCCGAAATTAATTTTGAAAATTATACAGGCGGTATTGGTGGATACGGTAATGTTTCAGCCGCAGCTATTAAGGGTGGTTCATTTGCAGCCGGTGCCGCAGGTTTCGGTTATAACGGAATCAATAATGGGAATGGAATCGCTACTGTCGATGCCAATCTCACACCTGGAACCTCAAGTGTTCATAGTTCAGCTCGTGCCACCGCTGAATAATCCTACCTACACTCTAAGGAGTTAGTTTCTCGAAGTTTGCAGAATGAGTCCTTCTGGTAGAATACCCCCCGGAAATAAGAGCACTCGGCCGGTATAATGGTGAGATAGAACGATCCTGTTGTCCCCAGCCCCGCATACGCCCAGTATGGCTGCTTGTTTCGATTCGATATGCGGACGCTGGCTAATGGTGTCCCCGCCTCGCATACGGCCCAGTATGGCTGCTTGTTTTAATCATGCCGCCTCTCATGCGAGGTCTCTCTATCAATCGGTGCCGCTCATTCTGCATTTTTAATTAATGTATCAACAACTTTTAACTTTAAAAAAGGAGTATTTTCATGAGAAAACTCACAACAATTACTTTAATTGCATTTTTCAGCATCTTTATGTTTACCGGCGTTTCCTTTGCAGGAGATGCCAACGCCAATGCCAATGCCCTTACGGATTCCCAGGCAGCTTCAGATGCCAGTATCAATGATTCCTTTAATTCCAGCAATCAACGTGGCGGCCACCTCATCGATCCCGGGTTTCAGTATGGACCGGTGATCAATTACTTCGGACAACCCCTGCCGTCAGATGGTTTCCAACCTGTGGAATCTCTTCTGATGTATTCTACCTGGTTTACCGTCGGCACCCTGGAAACAATCGTCGATGGTGATGGTGATGCAGAAGCCGAGTTTATG
>DATKUS010000291.1:0-5926 GCA_035530535.1 Bacteroidales bacterium | reverse complement strand
TGACAGATATCTTTGATGTTTGGGTTTTATCTGATGTGGGCACATATTTCGTTCAGGCTTTTGACATGACACTGGCACAATGGGTGGGTGCCAAACCTGGTCTTTGCGTCTACTCCGAGACCTGTGGTGATGCATTGGTTGTTGAACATAACGGTGATGTCTATTCATGCGATCACTTTGTATATCCTGAATTCAGGCTGGGGAACATTCTTGAGGATGACCTGATTGACCTTTACAAGAGCCAGAAGCAGTTCGACTTCGGGATAAACAAGCGTAACATCCTTCCCAGTCAGTGCCGCAGATGTGAGTACTATTTTGCATGCCGTGGAGAATGTCCGAAGCACAGATTCATAAAGACAAAAAGCGGAGAAGAAAACCTAAATGCTCTATGCGAAGGATTTAAGTACTATTATTTTCATGTTGCTCCATACATGGAACATATGAAGAATTTACTCTTTAACAAAAAGGCTCCGGCATTAGTGATGGATTGGGTTAAATCTAAGAAACACTAAGCTTCAGCAAGTAGAGATTTTAGACTGACTAAGCCCTCTCAGAGATTTATGCGGATGTAAAACAATTTGTATCTACATTAACTTGTGTATTTCAATGTAATATAATACTCCCATGAATTAAGACCATTGGTTAAGGTTAAATATGATAACTTTAAACCAGTGCATTATGCAATCGAAAAGACAAAAACATTCATAAGCCTTTAAGGCGACAGTAGCAATTGAAGCATTACAGGAGCGGGAGTCCCTTGCCGAGCTTTCCAAGAAGTATGGTATCCATCCGAACATGGTAACACGCTGGAAGAAGGAGTTTTTGGACCGTGCGCCGTAGCTTTCTGACAAACCAGGTCATGATAAGAAAGAGGATGCTGATCTCGAGAAATGTTATGCAAGATAGGTCAGTTAGAGATGGAGCGTGAGTTTTTAAAAAAACTTGAAGAAGCTGGGTCTGTAACTGAACGTCTTGGTATGGTTAATCGTGAAGAGCCGTTGAGCATCCTCTGCCAGTGCAACCTGGTAAGTGTCAGCCGGGGAAGTTTTTATTACATGCCCCTGGATGAGAGCGAGGATAATCTGAAGCTTATGAGACTGATGGATAAGCATTATCTTGAACACCCTATAGAGGGAGTAAATAGGATTCGTGACTTTTTGCTTACCCTTAGTATTCTTGCCAATCATAAAAGAGTACGCAGGTTACTGAGGTTAATGGGTCTGATGGCAATCTATCCCAGGAAGAACCTGAGCCGGCTTGGACAGGCAAAGTACATCAGACCCTATCTTCTGCGGGATCTGAAAGTAGTTCGTCCAAACCAGGTATGGGCAATTGACATCACGTACATTCCTTTGCCAAGAGGTTTTCTCTATCTAACGGCGATAATAGACTTTCACAGCCGCTATGTTGTCGGCTGGGGTATATCCTATACTCTTGATGGCAGCTGCAGCCCGAGTGTCACAAAAGAGACTATTGCCAGGCACGGGAAGCAGGAGATCACAAACTCTGACCAGGGATCCCAGTACACCAGTTTTGCCTGGACTAACTTTCTTGAAAAAGAAGGTATAAGAATATCTATGGATGGCAAGGGCCGCGCTACTGATAACATCTGGATTGCGCGCTTCTGGAAAAGCCTGAAGTATAATTACATTTACCTTAATCCATGCGATAATGGTTTAGAACTTTTTGAAGGAGTTCAAAACCATATCGCATATTACAACCAGAAAAAACATCAATCAATCAAAAAAACTCCCAATGAAGCCTTTAAGGAATCAATCACTAGAAAAGCAGCATAAAGCGATGAATGTTTAACTTAAGAAAATGTGCCTTTGGTACGGGAAATGGGGAGTATTATACAGAGCATTACCTGGGATTGAAAGGGACAAAGTGTTATTCCCTGATGAATCAGGCAATTTTCTGGATTTACTCAACAATTGGTTGGGTTGTTTTCTTAATCCAGAAAATTAAGTTGAAAAGTGTAATTTTATTATGTGAACTTCTATGAAGACCTGCTACTCCGGACACACTGATTGGAACACTACCTGAATTTTGTTTTGTGATTATGGATGTCAGTGTTCAGTGTAAACCTGGTCGGGGCTGAATACCACCGAGACATTGTCCACCGCATAAGACTTCATCCCTGATTCAACTGCAAATGAGACAGGACTTGACCCAGGCATGACATACCTGGTATATACTGTAAAGATCCTGTTTGATGCCGGGTGAAAAGTGTCGTATGACGATTCAAACACTATATATGATACAGATAGTATTGCTACCATCATACCAAGTGAAAGGCCGGCCAGGGAAACCAGGTTTTCCCGCCAGTTCTTTAGAAAGCGCCACATCTGTTTTTCACAGTGTGAAAAGATACTGCAGCTTTACAAAATACTGGTGCCCTGTTGTCCTGTATATATTATTTTCATCCAGGTTGTATTCAAGGTAGTCCTGCGTCATACCCGCACAGAACATAGTAAAAGCGTTGAACTTATAGCTCACCAGGGGATAGATATTAAATGAGTTGCTGAAAGTATTATACTCCCCGATACCCCTGATAAAGAGTTTCCTTGTGAACTGCAATGTGGTTACATTTCTGAAAATGTGTCCATTATAGAATTCATCGCCGCTCGCAATGCTCTCCAGGCGTGCAGTGGACCATGAAAAAGATGTTTTAAGCCATGAGGTTGGTTCAAGAGAGAGTTCAGTGGCTAAATTATAGCCCTTACCCAGTTCGGGTACTTCTGACCGCCTGATGTACCTGCCTGCAGATCCGGAGAATGAAACAGAGACACCCTTCAGAGGGGTGGTCTCAATCATAAATTGTGACCTGTTAACGCCCTTAAAAAGCACATCCCTGAATCGTTCCTGGTTCACGGCCATATATGAATAGTTCAGCGAGGTCTGCCCGATCATGCTGATATAGACACTCGGCTGAATAATAAATTCCTTAAAAACTCCGTCGTAGTTGTATCCAAGCGATGCTGTGGAACTCAGTCTTATTCTCTGTATGAATTTCTTGTTGATATGGAAGGTATAGCTGTGGTTCATGTAGCTGTTTCTTCCGTTGACCTCCGGGAACATCCCGTTATAGGTCTGGTATGTGGGGGAGAAGTTGTTCTGGACAAGTGTGAAACTGTATTTTCTCCCGGCTCTCATTAAGGCGAGGTGCATCCCTGTCCCGTAATATTTTTCACCGTTAAAGGCTGCATCCTTTCCTGTTGAGCCGAATTCCCTGGTGGAATTGAACAGATCAGGGTTGTTCATCTCCCTGGTGTGTGAGAGGAACAGCTCGCCCTGCCAGTACCAGTTTTTCCAGAACTTCAGGTTCCAGTCGAGGCCGCCCAGGTAGTTGTGGGCATCAGTGAAATTCCTGTTAAGAAACAGGGCCCCGACAAAGTTCTCATTCTCCATATCGTACCTGATTCTTGCCACGCCTGCGAATGATCGTTCTTCGGTGGTAACCGTATTGCTCTGTTCCTCCCCGGGGACAATAACTGAAGTATTCCTGTCGTCGGCAGCAAGTGCCAGATAGGAGAATCTCCCTGCTTTGCCGTTTATTTTTGCAGCAAACAGGGGGTTATTTATTGTTCTTGTATAGTACATCGGGGTCTGCAGAAGATCCATTCCCGACATGAAGAAGGGTCTCTTTTCGGGGTAGTAAAGTGCAAACGTGGAATTTACGCTGATCTGGCCGGCGTCGGATTCTATCTGGCTGAAGTCGGGATTAATTACCGCATTTATTGTTGTATTCGGGCCTGGCGAATAGGTAATGCCTCCGCCTATCCTGGCTTTCAATTTACTCAGCTCCATAGGAGACTCAGGATCAGAGACATCGCTTCTCTCTCCCTTCTGTTCCAACATGATGTAGGGCAGGAATGAAAGAGATTTTCCGGGTTTTATGCCTTCAAGCCCCTTCAGCAATCCTCCCTGCCCCAGCCACGACGGATTATTCCTGTCGAGCATGGTCCATGACAGCAGGTAGCGGCTGTCGCGCGGCAGGCTCCTGCAAAGAGTGATTGTCCAATCCTGTATTGCAGCAGAGTTAAAAGAGAATACGCTGAAAGGGATTGCCATTTCTGCTATCCAGCCTTCATTGTCGACCGATGCTGCCGAATGCCAGACCATATCGTAGGAGGAATCCTCATTACCTGACCCCATCATCATCAGATCGCCCTGTATCCCGAATGGATTAACAGCGAATTCGAGTCCTTTCTGGTAGTTGTTATAGGTGTCTATCGACACAACTATAAAATCGTCGCCAAACATTTTATCCCGGTCGGAGAGGTTGGCCCTGATGGCTGAAGGCTGCGAGTCATAGCATCTGAATCCAAAATAGAGATAATCATTGTTGTAGAGCACGCTTGCTACGGTTTTCTGTTTTGCCGGGGTGTTCTCGGCAGGCATGACCTCATAGTTAAGTTCGACAGGCATTGCCTGGAGCCACAGCGGGTCGTCCATTTTGCCGGAGAGGTTTATATGCTCGTTTATTTTCACTACCGGCAAGGTAGGTTTGAGGGTATCGGCCTTGCCAGGCGAGGCACTTTTTGCTGTAACGGCGACTGTTATTAACAGCGCTGCCGCCAGTAATAGTTTTTTCATCCTTTCACGGTTAGGTTAAGAGGCCTCTTCAATAGCTGTCCGTAAAGAAGAGATCTTTGCAATAAAGACCGCCAAGTTGACTAAGTGCCGCAGTATTAATTGTTAATGAGGTGTTAATGGCCGGTTTTTTAAAAGAAGTTGATACGAAACAGGGGTAATCTCAACAGCCGTCTTGCTGGGAGAGAAAAGAAGACACACACTGATTGGAACACTACCGGAAGGGAAGATGGCACCCGATTCTTTGTCTATTTAAATCAAATTTACTGCACTTCATTTTCCCGAAATCACTGTATTTCTTTTCCTGTTTACAGCGGCACTTAAGGAGAAGAATATCAGCCCTAAACCAATAAAATAAGCCTTCAGTATTATTCTTTTCATCTCCCCGGTTTTATCGGTTATGCCTGTTCCGCCTGTTGGCGGACAAGCTTTCAAATCTACTGAAACCCATGCAAACAAACAATAATATTAATTTATATGTCTGATATTCAACATCATAGATTCTTTATAAGGGATGACCAGGTAGCATTGTGTTCTGATTGAAAGGATTTTGAAGCGGCTACTCTTGGTGATGCTGCTGAATGGTCTGTTCAGGCTTCCATCCTGCTCCTGAAGAATTCTTCGGTACCCTTGTCCGTAAAATAAACATAACATCCCTTCATCCCACGCGTGAGAAGAACCCTGTAGATGTTTTTCATATAGGTCTCGAAATTAGCGGGATCCCTTCTGAGGGTAGGGTCTTTGGTCTCTGACATATCACCAGATAATTTATTGGCCTCTTTATTATATTTCAGATCGGGACCTATTATCACCCCGATATAGTCAAATTCGAATCCCTGGGCGGTATAAATGCAGCCCACCTGCCTGAAACCGTTTGGCTTGTAAGCCCATTGATACCAGACCGGGTATTCCCCCACAGCATGCTCTCCTTTGGTCTCCCATGGCATTTCAAACTCGCCGATCTTAACATCATTAACCAGTGTACCATCCGGTCTCGGATCGTGCCACGGCCAGCAATACCCGGCAACCAGTCTTGCTGAATTTGTCTTTTCTTCTTCCTTCTTTTTTAACTCAGCGTAAAGTTCTGAAAGTGAGCCCAAAATTCTAAAATCAAATATCTCTGACTTTTTAAGTGTCTTCTTTATATCTGTGTAGCCCAGCACCGACTCGATCCACTCAAGGTAATTATTTGACCCCATGCATCTGAACTGTGATAACAATTCAACCTCTTCAACAGATGCATTGAACTTACCGGCAGCCTTCCTGATAAATGCAGAGTTCCCGATTTCCTGGTGTCTGACCCCTTGTTTATCGTCGATAAAGAAAACAG
>DATKUS010000290.1:0-10477 GCA_035530535.1 Bacteroidales bacterium | reverse complement strand
CACGGTGCAGCGCTGAAGTTTGTGCTCTGGGGTGGATTGCATGGCGGCGCTTTGATCATCAACAAGATATGGCAGAGAATATTCACCAGGGTAAAGAGACACACTTTTGCTGCACGTCTTGCAGGGATACTGGTGACCTTTAATTTTGTGAGCTTTGCCTGGATACTTTTCCGCGCCGGATCAATTGCTGATGCCAGACTTATGCTCTCTCAGATCTTCCACTCATTCAGTCCCGGTATTTACAGCGTTGTGCTTGCCGCTTACCTGCCCGTCATTGTCCTTATACTTTCAGGGTACCTTCTTCATTTCCTCCCGGTAACGGTTAAAGAGTCTTACAGGGGATTGTTCATTAGGCTTCCTCTGGCGGTGAAGTTTTTGATTGTAATAGGAGTGTGCCTTTTGTTGCACACGGTAGGGTCGGGGATTATTCAGCCCTTTATCTATTTCCGCTTCTGAATGGTCACTCTTTTGTCGCAAATGGAGCGATAGCCCTGTTATAGATACCGTGCATCCATGCAATTGCCATGCCGTAGTTGGTAACAGGGATACCTGCCTGCACTGCTTCACGCAGCCGTGCTTTGATCTGCCGGTGTGTTATCATGCACCCTCCACACTGGACCACCAGGGCATAATCAGTGACAGGACGCTGCAATGCCGAAAGTCCGGAGACAACATCAAAACTGAGCTTTTTACCGGTGTACTTTTGCATCCAGCCGGGTATCTTGGACCTGCCGATGTCATCACAGGCTATCTGGTGTGTACATGATTCAAGGATAAGAACACGGTCCCCCTCTTTCAGCTCTTCTATTTTAGGGGTGCCCAGAAGATAGTTTTCGAAATCACCCTTCTGACGGGCAAGAACGATAGAAAATCCTGTCAAAGGCATATCTTCAGGGATCTGTGCCCTGACCTTTTCAAAAGCCTGTGAGTCAGTAACCACGAGGATCGGTTTTATTCCTGTCCTTTCAAGGAACTCTCTGATCCTGAATTCGGTTATGACTATGGCAACAGCCTTGTTGTCAAGCACATCACGTACGGCCTGCATCTGCGGAAGGATCATCCTGCCGGCAGGGGCCTCCGCATCCACCGGGGTCACCAGCAGCACCAGATCACCAGGACTGATAATGTCACCGAACAGCGAAGGGAAAGCCATGGATCTTTCAGGAATTGCCTTCTTAATGCTGTCGATGAGAAGATCCAGATTATTATTTGTTGTTGCAGAGAAACTTATCAGGTCATGCCCTGTCTTTTCTTTTATTTTCCTGGTGTACTCTTCATCAGGACTGCAGATATCGGATTTGGCATGCACTATAAGGTATGGCAGGCTCTCCTCATCAAATCTTGAGACCAGGTTCTTTTCCCACACTCCCCACCTGTTATCTGTCACAATTATCAGAGCCATGTCAATATGGTCAATTGACCTGAGGGTTTTTTCGACTCTCTTGTTTCCGAGGTCACCTGCATCATCTATGCCGGCAGTATCTACGAGTACCACGGGCCCGAAATCCACTATCTCAAACGACTTCTTAACAGGGTCTGTGGTAGTGCCTGGATGATCAGACACTATTGCAATATCCTGTCCGGCAAGAGCGTTTATGAGGCTGCTTTTGCCGTAGTTACGTCTTCCGTAAATACCTACGTGAGGGGTAGAATCCCGTCCTCTTCTCTTCATCAAAAAGTTTTATGCAAATATACTACTTCTTTGTTTCAGCCATCAGTTCTGCCCTGGCCATAGAACCTGATTTGGCCCTGATCATAACTTTCCCGGCGGTTGTGCCAGCCTTGAGAAGTATAGTTGCAATACCTGCTTCAACCCTTGCCGGATTGTCACCTATAAGAACGGCGTCACCCCTGACGGAGAATTCTATCAGTGAGTCGGCTACATGTACGGGGTTATCAAGTGAATCTACCAGTGTAGCATATACAAAGACGGCATCGGACCCGTCAGCACGCAGCTGTTTGTTGCCCAGGTCAACTGAGAGTCTTATTGCGGCAGGCGGGCCTGGCGTGGTCACGGTATGAACCGCATATTCCGTTCCTTTTCTAAGACCCACGGCTTTCAGAGTCCCCGGTTTATAACCGTCAGTGATGAAGGTAAACGGTGGATGGGTAAGGTTTATGGTGTTAAGGTTGCGGTCCGGACCCTGTTTTGCCACAAGTGTGTCATTACGGTATAGCAGAACCGTATCGGCATTGCTGAATATCCTGACTGTGTTGTCAGGTGTGTGCTGGTTATAAGAAGCCAGGAAGCATACCGGGCTTTCATCTGACTGGCTGCGGTAGAACCAGTAGGCAAACTTGGGCAGCCTGAAAATATCCATGATCCCTGAAGATTCAATATCAGGAGCATAACCGCGGTTATAATCGAAAATAAGCCAGTTTGCGTCTCCGAAAGCCGGTCCGTACAGGTTATCATTATGCGATTCCTGGTAGTTGAATGCCTGCTGGAGTAAGGCTCTTTCACCCGCACTGCGCAACTGTCTGGAGTTGCGTGCCTCGGGAGCAAGATCTTTAAATTCAGTCTGGCTGAAACCGGCATTATTGGCATAATATTCCCAGTCGCCGTATTCAGAGATGAAGAGTGGTTTCTTCTTTGAATATCCCTTCCAGTAATCCGGCGC
Organism: Bacteroidales bacterium; assembly: GCA_035530535.1. Lineage (GTDB taxonomy): Bacteria > Bacteroidota > Bacteroidia > Bacteroidales > VadinHA17 > SR-FBR-E99. Next base: position 7,856 of record DATKUS010000290.1, on the reverse strand, counting down.
TTTTGCATGCTGCCTTGCCGGGATAAAAACATCACATATGGTATCCATCCAGCTGGCGGTATAGTTATTTCCACCGGGCAGTTCATTTTTTACCGTCTGATGCAGGGTTTTAAGAAAGTCATATGGCATCCAGGTCTCATTGAGAGATGATTCCCATAATATCACAGAAGGATGGTTTCTGTCACGACGACACATTTGGCGCGTATTATACACTGATGCTTCGCGGAAGAGTGAGTCCCCGATAAACTGCCATCCTGGAATGGAATTCATCACGAGGATGCCAAGCTCATCACATGCATCAAGAAATGCCGGCGCCTGGGGATAGTGAGAACAGCGTACAAAGTTGAACCCCGCCTCACGTATCTTGTATGCATCGCGGTAATTTGCGTTGTCAGACAGAGCGTAACCGAGATACGGGTATTCCTGGTGTCGGTTTGTACCTGTTATACTGACCGGTTCCCCGTTTATAAGGAGCCCTTTCTCAGGAGTTATCTCGACAGTCCGGATGCCTATCCGTGTCTCATTTCTGTCAATGACCCTGTCTTCAGACAAGATCTCTGTTGAGAGTAAATATATAAAAGGCTGTTCAGGAGACCACAGGGCAGGATTTATCACCTTCATCTCCATGCTTATGCGTCTGTGTTCTCCCGGTTCTATCTCCATCGTTTCGGTTTTTGCCCCGGCGGCGGCATTGCCGGCGGCATCGAACAGCGTATTTCCCAGGGAGAACGAGCGGGGTGTATTATCATTATTCTGAACAAGGGCTGAGACTGTTACGGTGGCAGAATCATGACTTACATTCCTGAAGCCGGTAATGACGCCGCCGCCCAGCAGCGTGTCGACCTCCATGGCATTCGTGATATGCAGACGGTCTTTTATTATCAGGCTGACATTACGGTACAGACCGCTGTAATACAAAAAATCGAGCTCAGCCAAAGGTTTCCCCGGAGGTATTTGTGGATTTTCACGGTTATCAAGCCTGACTAGTATCTCATTCTCGCTGCCATATTTGAGATCATTTGTAATATCCACAAAGAAGGGAAGATAGCCTCCGGTATGCCGGTCTATCTCCGCTTCATTGAGGTAGATAATGGCATCATTCATTGCCCCGTCAAAAAGCAGAGCTGTTTGCCGGTGCCTGAGTCTTTTCTCAGCCCTGAACGATTTTCTGTACCAGCAGATGCCCGTCCATTGCTTTTCTTTCACCACTGCCGGTTCTGTAAAAGCAGTATGCGGCAGGGTCACTTCCTCCCATTTATGGTTGGCTATATTCCCGGGAAGAAGATTCTCCATGTTTAAGCTGTCCTGCCTGATGAACTGCCACTCATCATTGAATGAAACCGGCAGCCCCTTGTTATGACTGTGTTCACAGCTGGTTAGCATCACCACGGAAACAAGAACAGAGGCGGGAACAAGTATGAATACTCTTTTCATTTTCATGAGTTAAAGCCAGAAACAGGATGCGCATAGTTCACCACATCTTTTGCGGTGATTTCATCAGAACAGAGAATTATCAGCCTCTCAAGTACATTTCTGAATTCCCTTATATTTCCTGTCCATTTTATCTTCTGAAGTTCAATGACGGCATCAGGCCTGATCTTTTTCTTACCCATACCGTATTCGCCGCAGATGAGAGTGTTAAAATAATCGGCCAGGAGGGGTATATCATCTGACCTGTCATTCAGCGTTGGCACATGAATAAGTATTACGCTTAACCTGTGATAGAGATCCTCACGGAAGCTGTTCCTGTCAATCTCCTCCTTTATATTCTTGTTCGTTGCGGCTACCACCCTGACATCAACATGGATGTCTTTGTCAGAGCCCACCCTGGTGATTTTGTTCTCCTGCAGAGCCCTGAGTACCTTAGCCTGTGCAGCGAGGCTCATGTCACCCACCTCATCGAGAAAGATAGTTCCTCCGTTAGCCTGTTCAAACTTCCCAATGCGTTGTTTTATTGCAGATGTGAATGAGCCTTTCTCATGTCCGAACAGCTCACTTTCAATAAGTTCTGAGGGGATTGCCGCACAGTTGACTTCCACAAACGGTCCTTTGGAACGGTTGCTCTTCTCATGTATCTGGTGCGCCACAAGCTCCTTGCCGGTACCGTTTGCTCCTGTAATAAGAACGCGGGCTTCGGTAGGAGCCACTCTCTCTATCATCTCTATGACAAGGAGTATGGGTTTCGAATTTCCGACAATCTCAAATCTTTTGCTAACCTGTTTCTTCAGGACCTTGGTCTGCGAGATGAGCGAGCCCCTTTCGAGGGCATTGCGGATTGTTATCAGCAAGCGGTTGAGGTCAAGAGGTTTTTCAAGGAAATCAAAAGCCCCTTTTTTGATTGTGTCGACAGCCGTATCAATGTTGCCATGACCTGATATCATTATCACCGGTACATCAGTAGATATCTCCAGGAGTTTCTGAAGCACCTCGATACCGTCCATCTTGGCCATCTTGATGTCACACAGGACTACATCAAATGGCCCCTGAGAGAAGAGCTCCAGTCCTTTTGCGCCGTCTTCGGCAGACTCAATTTCGTACTTCTCATACTCAAGAACATCTTTCAGGGTGTTTCTTATAGACCTTTCGTCATCAATAACAAGTATTCGCGGCATAGTTTAATTCAGTTTTAACCTTTGTATGTGAGCCACTTCCAGATCTCGCGGTATGAAGTCTTCTTCCCGTACATCAGGATACCGGTCCGGTATATCTTGGCAGCCATCCAGATGCAGCCAAAAATTGTCACCACCATCAGCGCCATTGAGAGGGCTATCTCCCAGTACGGAACGTCAAATGGTATGCGGGCTACCATAACGATAGGCGAAGTAAGCGGTATTATTGAAAACCAGAACGAGATGGAGCTTTCAGGGTTCTGCATGGTACCCATTGCCACTATCAGCCCCAGGATAATGGGTATGGTCACCGGCAACATGAATTGCTGCGTCTCCGTCTCATTATCCACCGCAGAGCCAATGGCTGCAAAGAGCGAGGCGTAGAGTAGGTATCCAGTAATAAAATAAAAGACGAAGGCGAAAATGATCAGACCCCAACGCTGATTCATCGCATTGGCAAAGAGCTCCTCGAACTCGCTCAACTGATCTGTATTCATTGCTGCTGTTGCCCCGGGAATTGTCTGATCAGCCTGCGAAAGGCTCTGTGGTAGCTGCTGCATCTGCTCCATCGTGTCTTTGGGAAGGACATTTGATTTAACAACTGTCACTATTGCCACTGTAAGGAGTATCCATATGGTGAACTGGGTAAGACCCACCAGGGCTATCCCTATGATCTTTCCCATCATGAGCTGCACAGGCTTGACCGAGGAAATTATCACCTCCACGATACGGCTGGTTTTTTCCTCGATAACGCCGCGCATCACCTGTGAGCCGAACATAAAGACAAGCATGTACATCAGAAAACCGCTGATATATGCAAGGGCCATGGCAATTCCGGTGCTGGTCTCCTTGACCGCTCCGGTGTCATCAATCTTTATGGTCTGTATCTTGACACTCGTGTTTATGCTTTTTAATATCTCATCAAGGTTCTCGATGTTGTAAGACAGTAGTTTCTGCCTTTCTATCTCTTTTTCAAGTGAGCCTGATATGTGGTCAAGCAATCCGATTGGGGGCTGCTTCTTCGAGATAAGCTGGATGGCATTGGGTGTGTCAATGATCTGCGGATAGATGTGGAGAATTCCATAATAACCCTTCTGTTCAAAAGTGCTCTTCAGTCCCTCGAAATCATCGTTAACGTATACAAATTCAGCGTCTTTGGTGTTGGGTATCACTCCTTTGAAGAGGTCTGTACCGTCTTCTATCACGGCAATTTTCTTGAAGTCCTTATCCTCATTTGACATTACCAGTGCCGGGATAACAAATATCAGTGCCATGAGCAATGGTGTAAGAAGGGTCATGATAATAAATGACTTCTTACGGACCCTGGTTAAATACTCTCTCCGTATGATGATTGATATCTTGTTCATGGCTTAGTTTTTCTGTACTTCTTTGTTTTTTGCCTCGACAACCCTGATGAAAATGTCATTCATGGAGGGCAGAGCAGGGTTGAATGAAATTATCTGACCGGAGGCAGCCATTGCCCTTATGATCAGATTGGTGTCACGGTTATCCGGTGATTTGAGCCTGATGATGCTTTTACCGTTCTCAAATGATGACCGCAGAATTGAAAAATGACCGTTTGTTTCCGGGGTTACCTCGCCAGCCATCACAACATCGTACTCGCTGGCGGCCCATTCATTGCGGATCGTGTCAACGCGGCCCTCGAGTATTGTTTTGGCCTTATTGATAAGGGTGATGTTGTCACACAATTCTTCAACGGAACTCATGTTATGCGTTGAAAAGATGATGGTGGCGCCCCTTTCGCGGAGGAAGAGTATCTCATTCTTGATCTGGTTGACATTTATGGGGTCAAAGCCGGTGAACGGTTCATCAAAAATAAGCAGCTTGGGTTCATGGAGCACAGTGGTCACAAACTGGACCTTTTGCTGCATTCCCTTTGACAGTTCTTCAACTTTTTTCCCCCACCAGTCGGTTATCTCCAGTTTTTTAAACCAGTATTTCAGGCGGCGCATTGCCTCTGCATGATTCAATCCCTTGAGCTGGGCAAGATACAAAGCCTGTTCACCAACTTTCATCTTTTTGTACAGTCCCCGTTCTTCAGGCAGATAGCCTAAATTAAAGACATCTTCAGGCTTCATTGGATGCCCGTTGAGAAGTATCTGGCCGCTGTCAGCGGCGGTTATCTGGTTAATTATCCGGATAAGTGTGGTCTTCCCGGCACCGTTAGGACCCAGAAGACCAAAGATGGACTGGGCCGGCACATTTATGCTGACATCATCCAGGGCCACCTGGGTTGCAAAACGTTTTGTAACATTCTTAGCTTCAAACAATAACATGGTTTAATTCCGGATTAGGTTTTCTTGTGAAAACCAAAGATATAAAAAAAAGGTCGATGCGCATGTAAACTATGGATCAACCCCTTTAATACAACAGTCAGGAAACTAGGAGAAATAGTTCTTGACCCTGTCAAAGAACCCCTTGTCATCCGCATCCGGTTTAGGGACGAAGGTGGCTGAATTTCTGTACTGTTCAACTGTTTTCTGTTCTTCCCTTGTAAGGTTTTTCGGGATCCATACATTGACGTTCACCAGCAGGTCTCCCCGTCCGTATCCGTTGACATCAGGCAGCCCCTTACCCCTCAGCCGTAAAATTTTACCCCCCTGTGTTCCGGGGTCAATTTTGATCCTCACCTTACCGTCTATTGTGGGTATCTCAACATTGGATCCCAGGATTGCATCAGGTATGCTTATGAAGAGGTTATATATGAGATCATTACCTTCACGTATAAGCTCCGGATGCGGTTCTTCATCGATTACCAGGATAAGGTCTCCGTTAATTCCTCCACGGCGTGGTGCGTTACCCTTGCCAGTGACGGAAAGCTGCATCCCCGGCGCCAGTCCGGCAGGTATATTAAGCGGTATTACTTCTTCAGCCTGCGTTATTCCCTCGCCGTAACACTTATGACATTTTTTTGTAATCACTTTACCTTCTCCGCCGCATACATTACACGATGCCGAGGTCTGCATCTGCCCGAGGATCGTATTCATGACCCTTGTGGTCTGGCCCGTGCCCTTGCAGGCTGAACAGGTTATCACGTCAGAGGGAGTGGCAGCTCCGGAGCCATAACAACTGTTACATGTGACATATTTTGTGACCTTGACCTTTTTCTCTGCTCCCTTTGCAAATTCCTCGAGAGTAAGCTTGACCTTCAGCCTCAGGTTTGTGCCTTTGTTTATATGGCGTGAGCGTCCCCCGCGACTGCGTCCCGACCCGAATCCTCCTCCAAAAGCATCACCGAAGATATCACCGAAGGAAGAGAAAATATCTTCCATGGTCATTCCGCCGCCGAAGCCACCACCCATATTATTGTTCCCCATGCCGGCATGACCGAACTGGTCGTACCGGGCTCTCTTTTCTTCATTGCTCAGCACTTCGTACGCCTCAGCAGCTTCCTTGAACTTTTCCTCAGCTTCCTTATTGCCCGGATTCTTGTCAGGATGATTCTTCAGTGCCTGTTTACGGTAAGCCTTCTTGATCTCATCTTTAGAGGCTCCTTTGCTTACTCCCAGGACTTCGTAATAGTCTCTTTTGGACATCTTCTTTTTATGGTATTAAGATCACTCTCCCACGACTACCTTGGGGAAGCGGATTACTTTTTCATTCAGGATATAACCTTTCAGTATCACATCCACAACTTTGCCTTTCAAAGATTCGTCATTCACTGCCACATTTGTTATTGCTTCATGCATGTCGCTGTCAAAGGCTGTGTTGAGTACCTCCATTTCTTTCACACCGTTCTGCTTGAGGAATTCTGATATCTTACTGTAAATAAGTGATAAGCCTTCCTTTACCGCATCGCAGCTTTCTGTCTCTTTCATTGACACCATGGCCCTGTCAAAGTCGTCAATAACTGGGAGTAGACTCATAAGCACTGACTCACCGGCTACCTTTGTCATCTCAATCTTCTCCCGAAGGGTCCTTTTACGGTAATTATCAAATTCGGCCGAAAGACGCAGGTATTTGTCCTGCATTTCTGTCAATTTTTCCTCCCCGGTGGTGGACGTCTCTACAGCGCTCTGGTTATCAGGCATATTCTCTCCGGACATTTTTTGAGCATGTCCATCTTCGTGGCTCTTCTTTTTTACCATGATAAATGAATTATTACTACCGGCTTTTTAGCAAATAGCCGGCCAGAAATACAAACATGACAAAGTGTCAATTAATGTTTAAAGGCCACTGCCTCTATTTCAACGAGGAAGCCATGATGCAATCCTGCAACTGTTATTATCGATCTTGCCGGCTGGGCAGGCCCGAAGAAATCTGCATATACCCTGTTGATCTCCTCCCAGTGCTTTACATCGGTTGTATAGATGGTGGTACGTGCAATGGTTGTCAGATCACCGCCGGCAGCCACCACAATACTCTTTACATTATTCAGTGCCTGGTATGTCTGATCACTGATGTCTCCGGTGACCCTGTCTCCTGTCAATGCGACAACAGGCAGCTGGCCTGAGACAAAGATTATATTTCCTGCCACTATAGCCTGCGAATAATGCCCTGCCGGCAGAGGGGCGTCATAAGTGTTTACTGATGTGATATTCATGATAATACTGTTTTCCTGTCAATGTCCGGTTTTATATTTCTTCTTTCCGGGATTACCCTGTCTGCCCTTGTACTTATCCTGTGGCCTGCCCTGATACCGGCTCTGTGTCTTGGATTTAAGAGGAGTGAGCAGGTCTTTCACATCTAGCATTTTAAGATTTTCAGGGGCTTTAAGTCTACCCTTTGAGATATCCGAAAGATCCCTTATTATCAGTTCATCGGCAACCTGTCCCTTGTTCCAAATAAGGTAATCTTTTTTCATCTGGTTGAGCACCAGGGTTATGAGATAGTCCAACTCTTCGCCGTCATCCATTTCTGAGGCTGCGTCTATCAGGAGCGGTATTATACGGCCATAATGCGCATATTTTATCTCGCCATTATGATAGGGAACCTGGTTTGGTTTTGCCACCAGCTTCGTCTTGTCAGGGGCAGGATACGGTCCATCCAGCTCAAGATCAAAATCAGCAATTATCATTAGGTGATCCCAGAGCTTGTGCTTGAAGTCAGTAAGGTCCCGGAGATTGGGATTCAGGTTACCCATGATCTGTATGATGGTTTTGGCGGCCCTGTTCCGTTCCTCGTCATCCTTTATGGTCTTGATATGTTCAATCATCTTAAGAACATTTCTGCCATATTCAGGTAAGGCCATCCTTTTTCTCTGTGTATTGTAATCAAATGTCATCA
>DATKUS010000289.1:0-7392 GCA_035530535.1 Bacteroidales bacterium | reverse complement strand
TCTCTCACGCTCAGTGAGTGTGGCAAGCGCCCTGTCTATCTCTTTTGACAGAGATTCGTCAATGAGTATCTTGTCAGCTACCGGAGAGTCAAGATTGGTGAGCACATCCAGAAGGCTGTTGTCCTCACCCTCGACAAAAGGTGCATCAACAGATACATGACGACCCGAAACCTTCAGGGTGTCAGCCACTTTCTCCTTGGGGAGATCAAGCACCTCCGCCAGTTCTTCAGGTGACGGCGTACGCTCATTCTCCTGCTCAAAACGTGCAAAGGCCTTGTTGATTTTATTCAGCGAGCCTACCTGGTTGAGAGGCAGACGTACTATCCTCGACTGCTCAGCAAGAGCCTGAAGGATAGACTGCCTGATCCACCATACGGCATATGATATGAATTTGAATCCGCGTGTCTCGTCAAATTTTTCTGCTGCCTTGATAAGGCCGAGGTTACCCTCATTGATAAGGTCCGGGAGGCTAAGTCCCTGATTCTGATATTGCTTGGCTACAGAAACGACAAACCTGAGATTTGCTTTTGTAAGCTTCTCCAGAGCTGCTCTGTCACCCTTCTTTATCCTCTGTGCTAACTCTACCTCTTCCTCAACCGATATCAACTCTTCCTTACCAATTTCCTGCAGATATTTGTCCAGCGAGGCACTTTCACGGTTTGTAATGGATTTGGTAATTTTAAGTTGTCTCATTCTGCTTGCCCCTTCGAAAAAATTTTGCGCAAAGTTACTTCTTTTAAAATTAATAAACAAATATACCCTAAGTCAAAAATAAGTCAGGAGATTGCATTATGCAATCTCCTCATTATGTGATAATTATAACAGCCTCCGGCTTCTACCTCCTGGTCTGGTATTTAAAGTATGTTCCGTCAGGTGTATATCCCTCCACCGAGGAGAGACTCTTTTCCTCACCGGAAGCCTTCCTGACATCCGACGCACTATTGACCTTCTGACCATTAACTGTGATGATGAAAGTTCCTTTTCCAAGACCCAGATCACGGAAGCGCCCATCGGAGACAGAAGAAATCCTGACACCGCTTTCGATATTTAGCTGCTTCTTCTCCGCACTGCTCAGCGGAGTTAGTGAAGCTCCGAAAACTGTACCTGTCGACGATCCCTGCGCAACAACTCCTGTTCCTCCGTCGATGTTACGCAGTGTCACATTGACCTTGTCAGATTTACCTTTCCTAAGGTATGAAACCTCAATCTTGTCTCCGGGCTTGTAAAGACTGACTTTCTCCTGAAGGTCAGCGGTCGTTTCAACAGGCTCGCCGTTAATTGCAACAACGACATCCTTCTCCTTCAGTCCTGCATCCTCAGCAGCTCCGTCAGGGGTGATGCCAGAGAGATATACTCCTCTGATCTCTTTCAGATTCTCGGCTTCAGCCAGTTCCGACGTCACATCGATAATGTTAACGCCCATAAGTCCTCGCTGCACCTCTCCGAACTGCTTCAGATCCTCATATACCTTCTTCACAATTGATGTTGGTATTGCGAAGGAGTTACCGGCATAAGATCCGCTTGGAGATATTATTGCAGTTGTAATGCCAATGAGCTCAGCGTTTGTATTCACAAGTGCACCGCCGCTGTTACCCGGATTCAGAGCAGCATCAGTCTGAATGAATGACTCAATCCTGTACTGCGTATCCAGCAACCCCAGGCTTCTACCCCTGGCACTGACAATACCTGCGGTGACTGTAGAAGTAAGGTTAAACGGATTCCCTACTGCCAGTACCCACTCGCCAAGCCGGATGACATCAGAGTTGCCGAATTTCACAAATGGCAGTCCCGTTGCCTTTATCTTCAAAAGTGCAATATCCGTGCTCGGATCACGACCCAGTACCTCGGCTGAGAATGTGCGTTTATCATTTAGTGTGACCTCAACCTCATCAGCTTCATCAATTACATGGTTATTTGTCACAATGTAACCGTCAGCTGACACAATCACACCGGAGCCAAAACCGTGTACCTCCCGGGGCTTGCTGTTCCCCGGCCCATAAAAAAATTCATACAGGGGATTATTGTTGCCGTAGTCTACAGTAGCCTTTGTCTTTACATGCACCACTGCATGAACCGTCTGTTCAGCAGCAAAAGTAAAGTCGTTTACACCGCTCTGAGGCACCAGGTTTGCATACCTGGCATTCTCCTCTATCTCCTTTTTCTCTTTATCAGACCCTATTACAAGTTTATCTTTGTCAAGAAACCTTGTGTAAATGAAAAGACCTGCAAGCGCCCCAAAAAGTGCAATGAACAATGTTGCAAAAAGTGATTTCCCTTTCATAGCTTTAATCTTTAATCTTGTTAATTCTATGTTGTCCAGGTCAGGTTGCTCAAATTACGTGCCTCCGTTAAAGATTCATATCTTTACAACCCGGTTTTCTTTGAATTGTTTTACAAATTTTCGCTTTTTTAACATAAGAAAAAACAATTGTGAAGATATTTAACCTCAATTTAACGTAATGAAAATTCTCTTTAACAAATACGAAGGGACCGGCAACGATTTTATCATTATCGAAAACACACCTGCCGTCATTGATCATTCTGACAGTTTGTTAATAAGTCGTCTCTGTGACCGAAGATTCGGCATTGGTGCCGACGGGCTTATACTGATTGAAAAGCATGAAGGATACGACTTTGAAATGGTTTACTTTAATTCAGACGGATTCTTTGGAAGAATGTGCGGCAACGGTGGGCGGTGTGCGGCGTATTATGTAATGAAACACCTTGAAGGCAAACATACCCTGAACTTTTATGCTGGAGACGGAGCCCATTCTGCTCATCTGAATGGTGATCTTATTGATTTATCAATCAATGATGTACATGATATCAGAAAGACTTCGGACGGCTTTGTTGTGAACACAGGCGTCCCGCACCTTGTGGTGTTTGTGGACGATGTGGATAATGCTGACCTGGTTACCGTTGCCAGACCTCTGCGCTATTCTCCACTGTATGCTCCTGAAGGAGTGAACGTAAACCTTGTGCAGGTTGAAGGAGATAAACTAAAGGTGCGGACATATGAGCGTGGCGTGGAGGATGAGACACTATCATGTGGCACTGGCGTCACTGCATCTGCCATTGCGGCAGCCATTTCCGGAAAAATTATCACTGATCATCCTGAGATAAAAGTAAAAGGGGGGACCCTGTTTGTTACCTTTAAAATCAATAACGAAACGGTAACTGAAATCCATCTCCGTGGTCCGGCCACATTTGTATTCTCCGGTGAAACAGAAATCTAACCAATTATATCAAAACACTATGAAAAGGCATCTTTTAAGGACTCTCATGGTCCTGACAATCATTCTAACAGGAACTCTGTCCCTGATGGCCCAGCCGGGCAGCACGGAACTGATGAACGCTATTCAGTCGGTCGACAGGAATTTCCAGTCTGTTGACCACCGGCTTGATATGCTCGAGAAAAAGATTGACGACCTGCTATGGTTTGACAGGGTGGGTGATGTGGCTTATGTTGATAAGATATTTATTACCGGCCCCCCACCTGCAAAAGTAAGCAATTCCACCGGCCAGGGAGCGGGTAACCCTCTCAAATTCTGGAGCTATGTCTTTATCCCCCGCGATGCTGACGCCTCAAAGAAATATCCCCTGCTGGTCTTTCCTCACGGCGGTGTTCATGCAAATTTTGACACCTACTATACTCATATAGTGCGCGAAATGGTCTCACAGGGCTACATCGTTGTTGCAGCTGAATACCGCGGTTCAACCGGCTATGGGGCAGGCATGTACCGAAGTATAGATTACGGCGGACTGGAAGTTGAAGACGTTGACGCCAGTCGTCAGTATATGATTGACAATTATGATATCGTCGACAAAGACCGCGTAGGGGTTATCGGATGGAGTCACGGCGGACTGATAGGTCTTTTCTGCATCTTCGACCATCCTGAAGCCTATAAGGCATGTTATGCCGGTGTCCCTGTGAGTGACGTTATTGCGCGCATGGGATACAAGGATGACGAGTACCGTGACCTTTACTCAGCTGACTATCATATTGGCAAGACTGCCGACGAAAACGTTGCAGAATACCGCAAACGTTCACCGGCATGGCAGGTTGACCGCTACCGCAACACTCCCCTGCTGATCCACACTAACACCAATGATGAAGATGTGAACGTGCTTGAGGTAGAGCATCTGATCAAGTCGTTAAAGGCAGCAGGCAAGGAGAACTTCCAGTATAAGATCTTCGATGCCATGCCCGGCGGTCACTCCTTTAACAGGATGGACTACAAGGAAGCACGTCGCATAAGGCTTGACGTCTATAACTTCCTGAACGGATATCTTAAGCCTCCGAGACCATTCAAAAGTATCAACGAACTCGAAAAAGCAGCATACAGGTTCTGATGGAGAAGGAGAGATTATTTGGAAAGACTCTTTCAGAGCTATCTGCAGTGACCTCTGCGGCTGGTCTTCCGGCGTATGCAGCAAAACAGATTGCCGGATGGCTCTATAAAAAAGGCGTGACGGCAGTTGATGAGATGACCGACCTCTCTCTGAAATCACGTACAGCTCTTTCAGAGCTTTATGAGGTAGGCATCACACCTCCCTCCTCCGAGGCGGCAGGTAGTGATGGTACAAGAAAATATCTCTTCAGGGTCCTTGAAAATCGCTTCATAGAAACAGCCTTTATTCCAGACCGTGACAGGGCAACAATTTGTCTCTCTGTGCAATCGGGATGCCGCATGGGTTGCCATTTCTGCATGACAGGGAGACAGGGTTTCCAGGGAAACCTCACCTCCGGAGAAATCCTGAACCAGTTCAGGAGCATACCGGAACATCCAAGGCTTACAAATATAGTATATATGGGCATGGGTGAGCCTCTTGACAACCTTGAGGAAGTCCTGAAGAGTCTTGATATAATTACTTCCGCCTGGGGTTACGGATGGAGTCCTACACGCATCACGGTGAGCACCGTTGGTATTGTCGGCAAGATGCAGCAGTACCTCGATTCAACAAAATGTAACCTGGCGGTAAGCCTGCACAGTCCTTATGACGATGAGCGCCAGGCGATGATGCCTGTTCAGAAGGCTCATCCTGTCAGTGAAGTGCTTAGTATAATAAGGTCATTCGATTTTGGCAGGCAAAGGCGTGTCTCCTTTGAATATATCGTTTTCAAAGGCATGAATGACACTCCCAGGCATGTGAAAGAGCTGGCAAAAATCCTGAACGGCATCCGGTGCCGTATCAACCTGATAAGGTTCCATGCAATTCCCGACTCGGAATATGTCAGTCCTGATACAAAGGAAATGGAAGCTTTCCGTGACAGTCTGAATGCAAAAGGTATTACTGCCACCATACGCTCAAGCAGGGGGCAGGATATAAATGCTGCCTGCGGACTTTTATCAACACTTGAACAAAACAAAGCAACATGAAAACCAGAGTCTTTGTCACATTTTTCGTTATTATCACCGCATTGACTGTCCTCAAAGGACAGGAGGCAGCCATAGAGTCTATGCTTGCTGACACGGCCCTCACAGGCACTTCTTATTCAATATGTTTTGCCGATGCGGTCACCGGGGAGGTTATCTTCGGGTATGATGAAGACCGCAACCTGGCATCAGCTTCCGTGATGAAACTTTATCCCACGTCTGTTGCACTATCGCTTCTCAGAGCCGATTACCGGTTTTCCACCCGGGTTTTCATGTCAGGTCGTTTCAATAAGCGTAGAGGAATTCTTTACGGTGACATTGTCATTCTCGGGGGAGGCGACCCTGCACTCGGATCATCATATTTTGCTGATCACTACGGTGATGTAACAGGACAATGGGCGGAAGCACTGGCAGCGGCTGGGCTGCGCCGTGTGACAGGCCGTGTGGCGGCAGCAGAATCAATCTATGACCATAACCCTGTCCCGGGAGGATGGTCATGGGCCGATCTGGGCAATTACTACGGCGCCGGGGTCTATGATATCAATTATAACGATAACAAGTACAATATTTTTGTGACCGGATATTCTGAAGGAATGCCTGCAGTCATTGATTCAGTAGATAAGTACGGAGCGAATATGCAGATCGGGAATTACCTGACCTCTTCAGGCAAGTCGGACAACGGCTATGTTTATAATGCCCCCTACTCTACAAATGCCTGGATATCAGGTACTGTTCCTGCCGACAGCAGTATAATTCTGAAAGCATCAATGCCTGACCCGCCTTTCACACTTGTGAATCAGCTCAACAGGGCAATGAAACTGGATGGCATTAAAATTGAAGGCAGTCCGGTCCGGGAGAGGGTCAGCCTGAAAAGTGACATGACAACTCCTGTATGCTCAACGTTCTCTACCCCGCTAAGTGAAATCATCATGAAGACAAATCATGAAAGCGTAAACCTTTATGCCGAGCTACTCAGAAAACATCTTGGCTGGGCCATAGGCAGTGAAGGTTCATTCAGCGCCGGATCAGAGGTTATCAGAAGTTTTCTTGACTCAATCGGTTGTGAACCGTATAAGGCTGTCATACTTGATGGATCAGGACTGTCGCCTAATAATAACATCAGCGCTCTTATGACTACCAGGCTGCTTGTGCACATGTATAACAGCAAGGATTCTGCAGCCTTTCTCTCCTCCCTCCCTGCTGCTGGCGTCTCCGGCACTATGAAAGGCTATTTCAGAAAAGAGGTGTTCAAAGGAAGGGTAATAGCTAAGACAGGGTCGATCGGCTCAGTAAGGTCATTTGCCGGGTATGTCACTACTAAAAGCGGCAGGACACTGGCATTCACCATGATAGCCAACGGATTCACTGTACCGTGGAGTCGGATCACAAACGGGATGGAGAAAATAGTTGAAGAAACGATTATTACTTACTGATAATCATCACATTCTTTGGACTTAAAGAATAACAAGGCCTCTGGTCCGATTTAATATTCTTTAACACTGCCGTCAGAATAATCAGCTAATTTTGCAGGTCAGAATATCAGTCACCATCTGACAGCAAAAAATAATGAAAAAGAGTACTAAGATATTTTTATGGATAAGCATCCCCCTGGTGCTTGCAATAGGTTTTTTCGGACCGAGGGTCGGTCTTTTCGGAGATAAAAAAGGAAGCGAGAGAGCGGCTATTGCTGCAGCTCCGGCCAAGGGCCAGATGCAAAAACCCGGAACGCCCGGCCCCGGAAATCAGCAGGGAGCTGCTGTACTGCCTGTTACAGCAATTATTGCCAAACCTTCTTACCTTTCGAACGGTATCAGAACGGGGGGTGGAACGTTGCTGGCCAATGAAGAACTGGACATAGTCAGTAAGGTTGCCGGAAAAGTTACAGGAGTATTTTTTAAGGAAGGCAGTCTGGTAAAGAAAGGCAATCTGCTGGTAAAGATTTATGACGATGATCTGCAGGCTCAGCTGCGCCGTTCAGAAATACAGGAAAAAATGCTCTCCGAAAAACTCGGGC
>DATKUS010000288.1:0-8513 GCA_035530535.1 Bacteroidales bacterium | reverse complement strand
CTCCCCCTGTTTATAAGATGTATTCCGTGAGTGCAGTATCATTCCCGGGCGTCAGGATACTTTTCTACTGGGTCGGCGGATTTGCCTTATTTGCATTTATGACAACGCTTATCCGGGAGATAATAAAGGATATTGAAGATTATGAGGGAGATGTCACCTTTGACCGTAAGACCCTGCCGGTAACGTCAGGCATATTCGCCACAAGGATCATCATTGTATCACTTTCGGTTTTAACAATTTTCATGCTTTATATTATCTGGTTCAGATACCTTTCTGACCTGATTACCCTGGCTTATATTACGCTGCTTATCTTTGCCCCTTTCATCTGGGTGATTATCAAGGTGATGATAAGCAAAAACAGGGAAGAACTACATACGGCAAGTCGGGTGATGAAGATTATTATGCTGGCGGGCATTCTTTATTCAGTTGTGGCCGGGGCTATTATTTCATCCGGAAAGATCATTTAAAATGGTTTCTGTCATCCCGCAAAACTTCCGTTTAATACTTGCTTCATCCTCACCACGGCGAAGACAGCTGCTCAGTGAGGCAGGAATTGCTTATACACCTGCTCAGATCGACTGTGAGGAAATATGGCCTTCAAATCTTAAAGGAAAAGAGATAGCTGAATATCTTGCCGGAATTAAGGCTGACTCATGGACTGAGAAAATTTCTGAAAATGAAATACTTATAACAGCGGATACAATTGTCTGGTGTCATAACCTGCTTTTGGGCAAACCCTCTGGCGAAAAGGAAGCGGAAAAGTTTCTTGCCCTGATCTCCGGCTGTGAACACGAGGTGATAACAGGCCTCTGCCTGAAAGACACAAACAGAAAACATATCTTCTCCGTTACAACAAAGGTGACTTTCAGGAAGCTCACTGAAGAGGAGATAACTTTTTATATCCGGGAATACAGGCCTTATGACAAGGCCGGTGCTTACGGCATTCAGGAATGGATAGGACTCAGGGGTATAACCAGAATAGAAGGTTCTTACTATAATGTTGTGGGAATGCCCGTTAGCGAACTTTATTCCGAACTTTTAAAATTTATGGAAAGCAAATAATAAACTTATCGCTATGTTAAGAAAGACAATAATTATTCTATCGCTGTTCATGGTGATATCAGCGCCAGTACTCAGGGCTGATGAAGGTATGTGGATTCCCTTACTGATAGAGAAATACAATATCAGGATCATGCAGGAGAATGGTTTTAAACTCACCGCTGAAGATATTTACAGCATCAACAAGGCATCAATGAAGGATGCAGTGGTGATTTTCGGAGGAGGGTGCACCGGCGAGTTCATCTCTGACCAGGGACTCATTATCACCAACCACCATTGCGGATACGGGTCAATACAAAACCATTCCACGCTTGAAAACGATTTTCTCACCGACGGTTTCTGGGCGATGTCAAAGGATGAGGAACTCTCAAACCCCGGACTCACAGTTACCATACTTAAATACATGGAGGATGTGACGGAGAAAGTGCTTGAGGGTGTTACTGATAATATGACCAAGGATGACCGCGAGGCAATTATAAATGCCAATATAAAAGCAATAAATACGGAGGCTGTAAATGGCACTCACTTTCTTTCAATGGTCAGGCCTTTCTTTCTCGGGAATCAGTATTTTCTTATTGTCAATGAAGTCTTCAGGGATGTGAGACTTGTTGGGGCACCACCTTCTTCAATAGGCAAGTTCGGAGGTGACACTGACAACTGGGTATGGCCGCGGCATACTGGCGACTTCTCTCTTTTCAGGGTCTATGCAGATAACGATAACAAGCCAGCAGCCTATTCAAAGGATAATCTTCCCTACAAGCCGGCATATTATTTCCCGGTCTCTCTTAAGGGAGTTAAGGAGGGCGATTTTACAATGGTATTCGGATATCCGGGAAGGACCCAGGAATATGCGCCGTCAAACCATATTAAGATGCTCAAGGATTTTATCTATCCCAAACAGGTGGAGATAAGGGGCACGAAGATATCCATTATGGAGCAGGAAATGGCAAAAGATCCCATGGTGCGTATCCAGTACTCAGGTAAGGCATTTGGCATGTCCAACGGATGGAAGAAATGGATAGGGGAGATACAAAGCCTTAAACAGGTTGACGGTGTAGCAAAAAAAGAAGCCTTTGAGGATGAATTTTCCAGGTGGGTCTCATCTGATCCCATGCGAACCGCGAAATATGGTAAAATATTTGAACAGTATGATGATATCTACCGTGATTATCAGACCTACTATCTTGTAAGTATTTATACGTCAGAGGTATATTTCTCCAACGGGGCTGAAGCCGTTGGTCTCTCAAACAGTTTCAGGCTTGCTGTTGACCTTGCCTTAAAGAATGATCCCAAACTCAAGGAGGAGCTAAACAGGTTAGAGAATCTCTCTTCAGGCTTCTTCAAAAATTACAATTCAGTTGTTGATAAGAGGCTTTTTACTGCGGTGATGAAACTTTACGGCGAAAATGTCACACCGGAATGGCAGACTCTGGCATACAAGGACCTGTACGCAAAGTGCCGGGGTGATTTTGCATCTGTCGCTGATAAACTCTTTGCGAAGTCAATCTTTACCGATGAGAAGAAAGTGTCTGAACTCCTTAAAAACTTTGATCCTGTGGCGGTTCGTAAAAATCCATTTTATATCCTCGCTGCAGCAGCTTCAGAACTGCTTGATACAAGGGTCAGACCGCAACTGGCGGTGCTGGAAGGTCAGCTGGCTGATCTTAACAAACTGTACATGGCCGGACAGCTGGAATATGGGCAGGGTAAGGTCTTCTATCCCGATGCAAACTCAACTCTCAGGCTTTCATACGGAAAAGTGATGGGCTATGATTCAAGGGATGCTGTCTATCATAAGCATTTTACTACCCTGACAGGGGTAATGGAAAAAGATAATCCGGACATATATGACTATGATGTTCCGGACAGGCTCAAGGAACTTTACGCTAAGAAGGATTTCGGAAGATATGCTTCCAACGGTGACATCCCCGTCTGCTTTATTGCCAATAACCACACTACAGGCGGCAATTCAGGGAGCCCGGTCCTTAATTCCGACGGACACCTTATTGGTATCAATTTTGACCGTGCCTGGGAGGGCGTTGCGAGTGACATCATGTTCAACCCGAAGCAGAGCCGAAACATCAGTCTTGACATCCGGTATGTCCTGTTTATTATTGACAAATTTGCCGGGGCTGGTTACCTGATTGATGAGATGACTTTGGGGGAGTAGGGACGTTGAAAAAATGATAGGTTGATAGGTTGATGGGTTTATAGGTTTATAGGTTTAAAGGTAATAACCGGGCCGGGGTGACATTACTATAGGAGAGATTTAAAAAAAACAAATTTCCCCTCCTGAATCAGGAGGGGCGTCAGGCCGCCAATTGGCGGACTGACGGGGTGGTCTTATAGGGAAGATAAAATTCCTCTGAACTCCGAAGAGGTGATATTTTTATTGGACGGCGGCGGCCACCAGCCTTCTGGATTTGTGATATTCCTTTACCTGGAAAACGAATGCCTGGAGTCTCGTTTCAAGGGATACGGAATCCTGCCCGTCGTAGGCAATGTTCAGGAAGGGGATATTACTATGATCCTTCCGGAAAGCGTCACTCACAGAGGCAACAACGGTACCCGGCATGCATGTAAAAGGAAGGATAGCAGCTATCCCTGAGACACCTCTCTGTGCCAGCGCCACCGAGGTGCCCATAGCAATAGGGGGATCACCGTCATAAAACTCACTGATATAGGTGTTGCACAGCCTTAGCATGTCATGCAGTGATACATCCTTCTCATGATCAGTCAGCTCTTTTATTCCTTTAAGCAATGACCCTGCAATTATGTTCTGCCCGACGCTCTGGATCTTTGATTTTATAACACCTTTCAGGTCATTCTTCCATCTGCTGTCACGGGTAAAACGATAGGTGGAGTAATATATCCATTCTGAGAAGGGTCCGATTATCACTTCCACTCCCAGGTCTTCAAGCCTGTTGGCAATGTTCCCATTGCAGAATGCGTTATCACGCATGAAGATTTCTCCGTTGATTGCCACTACAGGCCTCCTGTGGCTCTTATCAACCCTGACGGACATAAAATCAGAAGCGATTCCAACCAGCACCTTATGGAGACCTGCGGATCCCCGTTCAATACACTTCTCCAGTCTCCGGAGTGAATCATTATAAAGTATGTCTGACTCTCCCCTGTTAATTTCATATGGCCGTATCTCACGGTAAAGCTTCCTTGTATAATCTGCCGATACAAATCCTTTCCAGGCATTAATCCTGAATTTCTGTCCGTGTTTCCCGGCAATGTCTTCATAAGAAGTGTCATTTGACGGAGTTATCAGCTCGGCATCACTGAATCCGAGGCGGTCAAAAAGGATCCTGTGGAACTGGTTATACTGGCCAAACCGGCAGGGTCCGTTATGGTCAGGCATGAAGAAGCTCATTTTGGAAGGATCTGCCCCGGGTTCCATAAGCTTTTTCAGGAAGCTGCCCGTGGTGCAGATCATTGGGAAACACTCTTTTGAAGATGTGTATTTTCTTCCTATTGCCAGAGCATCACTGTCCATTCCGGGAAGAACCTCTGACGGAACTCCGACACTTCTTGCAGCCGCAGCAACCATGAAGGCTCCGTCATACATGTACGGAAAATACAGGATCCTGTCCTTAGGCGGTGAAGCAGGACTGGGCCGCGGCCTGAAAATCTTCACATCTTTTCTCTCATTTTTCTCAGCACCTTTGAGACTGTCAAGAAAGGCTTCTATCCGTGTCACCATACCTGCATCAGCAGAGTGTTCATCCACCTCCAGATGAAGGAAAGGTTTTCCCTTGAGCTCCTCAGTGATATAATGCCAGATAAATGAGTCTGGACCGCACCGGAAGTTGCTCAGATAAACTGCATAAAAACCCTTGGTCTTTGCTACCAGCTGTGCTGCAGCTATCATCTTCTGGCCATTGGGCCAGTACATATTCCTGTAGTTATCAAAAATTTTATATGGCGTTAGGTCAAGCATATCAATCGGGATGGGCATTACATTCTGTGCAATGAGTTTTTCCACCAGCCCGAGATTTAAGTGAGGATCAGTGCTGTTGTAAGGCCTGCCAAGAAGAACAACAGGGCGGCAGTTTTCCGGAATATTATTCAGAATGTCCTTTCCGTAATCAATAAGACGCTTTTCAAATGATATCTGAATATTATCTGCCTTATAAACAGCCTTCCTGACCTCTTCTTTTTCTATCCCAAACTTTTCCTCGAAATATGATGACAGCTCTTTAATGAGAGCACGCTCAAAGAACCTGAAATGAAGCGTGGGCATCAGCAGCTTTGTCTCATCAACTTTTCCTTTCAGTGCTGCCCTTACCATGAACGGGTAAGTCTGCACCCACGGACAGTTACAGTTCATGGTTTTGTTCCCTTCACGGGCTTTGGCATTCACAATGAAAGGCAGAAAAATGTAATCAACTTTCTTTTCTATCAGGTCAATTACATGCCCGTGCATCAGCTCTATCGGCAGGCATGTCTCGGCAGTGATAGTCTCAATGGACTGAGTGACAAGAGACTTATCAGATTCCCTTGAAATGACAACTGTAAAACCCAGCTCCTCAAAGAATGTTCTCCAGAAAGGAAACTGCTGATAGAAGACCATTAGTGCCCGCGGAATTCCAATAGTGGTGCTCCTTCCTTTTACCCTTTCCTGAAATCCTTCCATCAGCATCTCTGTCCTGGCGGCAAAGAGGTTCGGGATATTGTTGGCAGCTTTTTTACGCCCGTCGGTTTCGTATTTTTCGCATCTTCCTCCGTAGAACAGGGATTTCTTTTCTCCGGTGATGTTCACACGCCTTATTTCACAGTTATTTGTGCATCCCTGGCAGACGAACCTGCTGATATTGTAGGTCACATTACGGACTCCAAATCCTTTAAAGGTTGTTTTCCGGCTTCCGTCCATAAACCTCTGAGCAAGAATTGCCACACCTATTGCGCCTGTCACGTCAAAGTGTGGTGGTATGATGATCTTTTTCCCTAGCACCTGTTCAAAGGCAGCAACAACAGCTTTATTGTTTGTCACACCACCCTGGAAGAATATCCTGTCACCCACTTTACGGTCGGCAACAACCTTTTGAAGATAGTTATAGACAATTGAGTAAGCGAGTCCGCCTACAAGATTCTCATTCCGGGCCCCTTTCTGCATGAACGAGTTTAGGTCTGATTCCATAAAAACCGTACAGCGGTCGCCAAGTTTCACGGGAGATTCAGAGTTGAGAGCCATGCATCCGAACTCCTCTATGATATTGATATTCAGTTTTTCAGCCTGCTCTTCAAGGAATGAGCCAGTTCCGGCGGCACAAACTTTATTCATCTCAAAGTCGACCACCACCCCGTTCTCAATGCTTATATACTTGGAATCCTGTCCACCGATCTCAAAGATGGTGTCAACGGTCGGATCATAATCAATAGCCGCGGTGGCCTGGGCTGTGATCTCATTCTGAATGGTATCAGCCCCTATGAAATCCCCTGTCAGGTAACGGCCTGATCCGGTCGAAC
Organism: Bacteroidales bacterium; assembly: GCA_035530535.1. Classification (GTDB taxonomy): domain Bacteria; phylum Bacteroidota; class Bacteroidia; order Bacteroidales; family VadinHA17; genus SR-FBR-E99. The sequence continues at coordinate 1,976 of DATKUS010000288.1, read as the reverse complement.
CGGCACCAATAACCTCAACATCTTCACCCACTTCATCATAGATTTCTGTAAGTCCTTTCTGGATTGCCTCCAGAGGTTTTCCGGCCGTGGGAAGATATCTCCGGGAAATTACCCTGTGCTGCTCATCAATCAGGACGACATTAGTGCTGAGTGATCCGATATCAAGGCCTAAGTAAACAGGGATTCTACCCTTGCCTTCTCTCACGTAATGGACTGTTTTATTGTATTCAGCCTCAGATTCTTTAAGTTTTGGTAAACTAATAAATTCTGTTGCATCGTCAGCCAGGTACATCTCAAGCTTATCAAGTCCGGCAAAATGATTCATCTCCAGATTATTAGAAAGGGCATACATGACCGCCCCTATTGCACCCATTGAAGCGTGATGCTCCGGTATGATGAGCTCATTTTCCTTCAGGTCAAGAATATCTCTGAAAGCTCTGACCATCCCTGTGTTTGCCGCTACTCCTCCGGAGAAGATCACCGGTTTTTTTATCTCCTTGCTTCTGGCAACATTGCTTCTGAAGTTACGTGCCAGGGCATAGCACAGACCGGCCACAATATCATGCAATGGTGTTGCGATCTGCTGGTGATGTATCATATCGCTCTTGGCAAAGACACTGCATCTGCCAGCTATGCGCGGAGGATCTACAGACCTCAGCGCCATCTCTCCGAACTCCTTCTCGATGGGCACACCGATACGTCTTGCCTGCTGGTCAAGGAATGATCCTGTGCCTGCTGCACAGATGCTGTTCATTTCAAAATCAACCAGCCTTGAATGACCATTTGAGGGGTCTTTCTCAAGCACAATAAGTTTGGAATCCTCACCGCCGATCTCAATAACTGTTCTGGCTTCTGAATACAACCTTCCAGAGGAGGTTGCCTGTGCTATTATTTCATTGACAAATATTCCTCCAATAAGTCCTGTGGCCAGCTCTCCTCCGGTTCCGGTAACTGCAATGCCCTTAAGGGACCCGGCAGGATGATCCTGAAGAACGGATTTGAGCCTGGTGTACAGAACATTAAAGGGCCTTCCATGTACATAATCATAATAATCCTCAAGGATATTAAAATCTTCGTCCATTAAGACAGTATTCAGTGATACGGATCCAATATCCAAACCAAGGAAAAATTGATGGTCTTCAGGATTGACCAGGGATGTTCCTTTAGACATAACTAGTTAAGTTTAAAGATTATACTAAAAGTATTCTTACTTAAACTGTTGCTGACCTAAAGATATATTTTATTTCCAGCGATTGGGTAGTTTGTGCAAATAATATGACAAATATCACTTATTTCTTTAGATTTTTCTTACTAAACCCATTCTACCTTAAGAACTGCGCCGGTAATACTGATCATTATCTGTTTTATGGGCACTTTTCGTGAAGCCCTGGCGGTTGCAGCCCTTACCATCTGCATTAATCCTCCGCAGCATGGCACCTCCATTACCATAACGGTGATTGTATTGACCATTGCCACGTCTATCAGGGCTGTCAGTTTGGCGATATAAATGTCTGTGTTATGATCCAGTTTGGGACAGGCAATTGCCAGTGAGTGTCCCTTGAGATATTTGCTGTGAAATGATCCCACAGAGAAAGCCACGCAGTCAGCCGCAAGAAGCATATCTGCATTTCGGAAATGTGGAGCATTGGGATTTATAAGATGCATTTGCACAGGCCACTGTCTTAACTCGGAAGGGCTGTCTTGTGCGGCAGATCCCTGGAAATTGAAAGGTGCCGCTATCACCCTCTCCCTGCTTCCCGGGCAACCGCTCTCCTGATGCATATAAGTTGCAACCGGTTTTTGTATTACTGCTTCTTCATCAAAAGGTTCTGCATCACGCTGTTCAATGGTTATGGCTCCCTCAGGACAATGTCCCAGGCATGCCCCCAGTCCGTCACATAAAAGCTCAGAAACAAGTTTTGCCTTACCCTCAATTACCTGAAGAGCACCTTCATGGCAGTTAGGAATACATTGCC
>DATKUS010000287.1:0-14276 GCA_035530535.1 Bacteroidales bacterium | reverse complement strand
TTCTCCATCTTCTGTACCGATGCTGAGACAAGGATCCCGATGGCCAGGCCAAGAAGTATATAAAGCATGCACTCAGCTATCAACAGGGCAACGCTGCCCCTTACCGGCAGGCCGAAGACGAACCATGCCATAAGCAGGATGACGATTACATTCACCAGTGAGAGAAAGAAGTAGGGGGCAACTTTTCCGATGATGATCTGCCAGGGTCTGAGCGGTGACACCAGCAGTACCTCCATGGTCCCGAACTCTTTTTCGCGGACGATGGTTACGGAGGTCATCAGGGCACTGACGAGTATCAGAATGAGTGTGATGACTCCCGGGACAAACATGAAATGGCTCTCGAGGCCGGGATTGAAGTACATTTTCACCTCTGTGTTTATGACAGGCATTGCGGCGGTGAGCTGCCTTGTCAGTGCGGCGGAATAATCGTTCAGGATGCCTGCGGTGTATCCTGTCACCAGGCTGGCGGTGTTTGGCTCGGAGCCATCGGCGATAATGCTTATTGTTGCGCTCCCTTCGCGTGTCAGCCGGGCGCCAAAATCCCCGGGAAATATAACAACCTCTTTGATCTTCCCCTGTTTGAAGGCGGCATCAATCTCATCATGGGAGGCAAGTATATATTTTATTTCGAAGAACTCTGATGCCTCAAGCTTGGCTATCAGCTCAGCGGAAACCTCGTCACGGGCATCGTCAAGGACAGCAATGCCGGCATTGGTAAGGTCTGTGCGGACTGCATAGCCGAAGATAAGTATCTGCATTACGGGCAGGCCGAAGAGTATTATCAGCGTACGGTAGTCGCGGAAGATATGAAGGAACTCCTTCTTCACAAATGCCATGAACCTTTTCATAGGGCTGTGGTTTTAGGCCTTGTTATCTTCACGAAGAGCTCTTCCACGGAGTCAGTGTCGTATTTCTCGCGCAGGGCTGCGGGGGTGTCAAGGGCGACGATCCTGCCCTCATTCATTATGGTCACCCTGTCGCAGTATTCGGCCTCATCCATGTAATGCGTTGTCACAAAGACCGTTATGCCGCGTGCAGCAGTCTCATATATCATCTCCCAGAACTGCCGGCGCGTGATAGGGTCAACGCCGCTGGTGGGTTCGTCAAGGAAAACTATTTCAGGATCATGGAAGACTGCCACAGCGAAGGCAAGCTTCTGACGTAGTCCCAGCGGCAGGGACCTGATGAGGGTGTCACTGTAACGGGTGAAGTCGAGGCGCTGAAGAAGCTCCTCAGTGCGGGTACCTATTTCCTTCATCCTCATACCGTAAATTCCGCCGTAGAGCTCTATGTTCTCAGTCACGGTAAGGTCCTCATACAGGGAGAAGCGCTGCGACATGTATCCTATGTGTTTCTTGATCTCTTCAGGGTTGCGGGCAGCGTCGATGCCTGCCACCGTCACTTTTCCCGAGGTGGGCCGTGAGAGTCCGCAGAGGATCCTTATTGCCGTTGTCTTACCGGCGCCGTTGGCCCCCAGGAATCCGAAGATCTCACCCTTACGGACATCAAAGGTGAGGTGATCATTGGCCACGAATGATCCAAACTTCTTCACAAGTCCTTCTACCTCTATGACTCTCCGTTCTGTCATCACTTTTCTCTCTTCATTAGTTCGAGGAAGACGTCTTCAATGCCGGGGACTATTTCTGTTACGGTAGTGCCGGGGAGGCCGGCGGCGGTGAGGGCGGCGGTGAGATCAGCGGGTGCGGTGCCGGGAGGGAGGGTGACGTGGACAGAGTCGCCGAAGGGCTCAGCATTCAGTGCATGGGAGGGCCGGGCGTTAAGGAAATGCCCAGAGGGCATTTCTAGCGAAGGAGCCTGAATGCAGGGCAGGGAGCGAAGAGCAAGGAGGAGCCTGTATTTTTCAGGGTGTTTTACGGCGTAGAGGCTTTGGCTGTAGGAACGACGTATCTTTTCCGGGGTATCAATGCCCAGGATCTTTCCGGACTGTATCAGGGCGATGCGGTCACACCTCAGGGCTTCATCCATATAGGGTGTTGAGACGATGATGGTGATACCTTCGCTCCTTAGTCCTGACAGCATCTCCCAGAATTCTGTTCGCGAGACGGCATCGACGCCGGTGGTGGGCTCATCGAGGATCAGCATGCGGGGCTTGTGTATCAGCGCGCATGAGAGAGCCAGCTTCTGCTTCATGCCCCCGGAGAGACGGCCGGCGAGCCGCTTTCTGAAAGGCTCTATCTGCCTGTAAATGGGCTCTATCAGCCGATAGTTCTCTTTTATTGTTGTGCCGAAAATGGTGGCATAGAAGTTCAGGTTCTCCTCCACGGTGAGATCCTGATAGAGGCTGAAGCGCCCCGGCATATAGCCTATATGGTTGCGCAGTGCCCTGTAGTCTTTTACAGTGTCGAGGCCCAGCAATGTCATATTGCCGCCGGTGGGTATGATCAGGGTGGCAGCAATGCGGAACAGCGTTGTCTTGCCGGCGCCGTCAGGACCGATAAAGCCAAACAGTTCTCCGGGATCAACGGCGAAGGAGACATCTTCGAGAGCGGTAATGCTGCCGAACCGGTGGGTGATATTATATGCCTCTATCGCTGCGGACATTCTACTGAAAGATTGCTTCGCCGGGCATCCCCGACTTTATGGAGCCGTCGTTGGGCACCACTATAGTCACTGCATAGACGAGGGTCACGCGTTCTTCCTTTGTCTGTATGATCTTGGGGGTGAACTCTGCTTTTTCAGATACGTGGCTTATTGTTCCGGTGAAGTTTCTGAATCCTTTGACTCCGTCGTCTATTCTTACCGTGCATGAGGCACCGGTTTTCACTTCTGACAGCTGTGCTCCGCTGACCCACACCTTGAGCTTCACGGTCTTCATGTAGGCCAGTTTCACCAGCGGCTTGCCGGCGGTGGTGAGTTCATATGCCGAGGCATATTTCTCTATGACGGTTGCTGAGAAGGGTGCTCGTACGGTGCTGCGCGATATCTGTTCATTGAGGAGGGCGCGTTTGGCTTCAACGCCCTGCATTTCGGCGGCAACAGTGCGCCGCTGGGAGTTGTTGGCGTCAGACTGTTTCCTGAGCACCTCCATCTGTCCTGTCATGTCGTCCAGTTGTTTCCGGGTGGCGGCGCCGTCAGCGAGCATGCGGCGCGTACGCTCGATATTGATGTTGAGGTTATCCATCTGCTGGCGTATCACGGCGTCCTGCGCCGCAATGCCCGCCAGGCGCGACTGCGCCGATGCCGTCACCGCATCCAGCTCCGCGCGCTGAAGCACAGCCATCACCGTATCGGTGACGGCAATGACGGCGCCACCCTCCACCACCATACCCTCGGTGACATTCATCATAAGGATTTTCCCGGAGCTCTCCGCCGAGATGATCACCTCTTCAGCTTCAAAGGTGCCCCAGGCATCTGCATCACTCTCCCCGCGTCCGCAGGCTGCGGCAAGAAGGAATACTGCTATTGGTATCAGATATCTGTTCATGGTTTCCTGTTATTTTCTTCCGGTTATGTTTATGTATTCTGCCTCCGCCCTGGCAATGTTTATCCGCCTGAGACCGGCATTTATTGATGCCTGTTTTTCACTGTTAAGGTCGGTTAGGTACTGTGCGGCGGTGATGGTTCCGTTTAACAACTGCGAAGCGGAGACAGCAATGATCTTCTTACGTACTGCTACCAGGATTTCATCACTGGCGGCAACCTCCCTGAGCGAGGCTATCTCCGCCTTCCTGACTGTCAGAACACGCTCCAGCGCCTCTTCAACAGCCCTTTTCCTGATGTCAATAAGCTGCTGCTGCAGGGTCAGCGACTTCCTCTCGTTGCTGTTCTTCTTCCAGTCGAAGATGTTCCATTTCACTCCAATGCCCATTGAATAATAGGTGTCAGCTGTCTCTGAAAAGAAATTTGAACCCGGAGGGTTTCCATATCCCATCTGGGCAAATCCGAATGCACGCGGCATGCGCTGACTCTTCAGGAGGTCTTTTGATACTTCAAGCTGTTTTCTGTGTAAGTCAAACAGCTGCAGGTCAGGATTATAAATGATGCTATCTGTCATCGCCGACTGCTCCGGCACCATTAGTTGGGCATGAGACAGGTCTCCCATCCCGGTAATCATTCCCAGTGCTGACAGCAGGGCATCATGCCTGTGGCTCGTCTCTGTCAGCGCCTGGGTTACCTTTACCTTCTCTGCAAAGAGGATGTCGAGTGTGACTTCCGGAATGATGCCATTCCTGATACCCGATTCAGCCTCTTTCAGGCGGGCCTCAATATCGCTGATCATTATCTCCGTCACCTCCATCTGGAGCGAGGTGAGCAGGATGGAGAAGTAATAGTTGTTTATCTGCTCGCGCAGCCTGTAAATATCAGCCTCATTCTGCTTCATGTTAAGGTCTCTGACCACCTGTTCAACGGCCCTGGCGCTGCGTGTCACCCCGCCGTCCCATATCGTCTGGCTTACATCGATGGTGGCCCGGTATTGCTCATGGGGTATTGACGGGACAGAGCCAGGGGGAATTGGCAGGGAGCCAAGCAGACCTGAGAGGTCCGGGATGTCAGAGTTATAAATGAAGCTACCGTTAAGGTCGGGATTTGGCAGGTAGCTCGCCGCCAGGTTCTGATCGCGCAGGGACGATATCTCCGAGTAGAGTGCGGCCTCCCTTGCCAGGGGCGTTACTGCTGCTGCCGAGTCGTAACACTGCCACAACGTCACAATCTTCTGCGCCTGGGCGGCAGAGAGTGAGACCAGAAATAATGCCGTTAAAAGTACCTTCTTCATTTTTTACTGTTTTTTAAAGCAGAAATGACAAATCCGGCTGCAAAATCCTTCCTTTCACGCATAAAGGAGTTGAAGCTTTTGTTGTTGCCTATCTGTGACGTCATTATTTTCATGATCTCACGGGCGGCAAAAGGAAATATGGCCAGGGATATAATGGTCACCATCACCTGCGGCAGATCCTTTTTACTTACGCCGTACTCTTTCAGCTCTTTTTCATGCATCCTGAAGATCACGTCGCGTAACTTTAAATAATCAATGGTCTCTGTCAGGCCTTTTACCAGTCCCGGATTATGAGATATCTCATTCAGGAGAAAGAGGGGCAGTCGCGGATTTTTGATGAGGATATTTATATGTTCGTTGTAATAGAGCCTGATTTTCTCCTCGAAGGGGATCTCCAGCATGAATACCGAGATGATCTTCTCGAACATTTTCTTCATCAGAGGCTGGAAAACAGCCTCGAAGAGTTGTTCTTTAGAGTGAAAATAATAGTGTAACAGGGCCTTGTTAATGCCTGCAAGATCTGCAATCTCCTGCATCCTTGCAGCAGCAAAGCCTTTCTCCTCAAAGACAACTGTTGCGGCTTTGAAGATCTTCTCTTCAGTCTGGTGGTCCGGGTCTTTAATTTTAACCATCAGGTTTAACCTTATAGTTTAACCAACTGGTCAAATATATGACCAATATTTTAATAACGCAAATTTTCCGGGGTTTTTCCACCTGCCAATTGATAAGGAGAGGATTTACAGGCACCGGCATGGGCCTCTTCCCGAGGTTCATTAATAAGAATGCCCGGAGAGCCAGAAAATCGATGAAGAATATGATGGACCTTGATGGCGTGCAGTTCATATTCACCGGACACTATGGCTATACAAACGACTACAGTGCCGCCGTAAGGGGTTGGAGACGATAAGGGGTTCCGCTGACCATAAGCCGGATTAAGGCATTATTATATCACTTCAGTCATCAGCCTTTTATCTGACTCTGGTTAAACATAAATTATCATCTTATTGTTATTCAATAAAAGGTCATCTGTATGAAGACAAAAACAGTAGAAAAGATAATAGCGCCTCCACCAGTTCACTGGGTGGGAGATGGCTTCAGGGTTCACAATTTCATACCCGGTGTCTATCCTCTTACTATAGAAAGGATGAGTCCTTTCCTACTCCTCGATTATAATTCAAAACATCACTTCCCGCCGTCTGATGTACCCGGGGGTGTGGGTGTGCATCCACACCGCAAAGCAGCTTTCAGCTTCCCTGCCGACTATAATACCGGTGCAGTAGTGATCGAGGGGAAAATAACACTTAACGGAACGGAGAAGGCAGCGGGTGATCATTTTGTGCTTTTCAAAAATGACAGGGAAGAGTTTATAATAGAGGCTTCTGCCAATTCCATTGTTCTCCTCATGAGCGGCGAGCCCATCAGAGAGCCGATAGCAGCTCACGGACCATTCGTTATGAATACCAGGGCGGAGATCATGCAGGCATACGAGGATATGAACAGGGGTAAGTTCGGGTACCTGGAAGACTAGCCAGATAGTACCGGACAGGAGGCAGGAGAGTTGGAGAGTTGAAGAGTTGATGGGTTTAAAGGTTTATGGAAATAATCCCGAAGTGGTATTCGGATCATCTTGGTCTGGAGACGGATGAGTATGGCACTAACTTCTAGTGGAGAAAGAGTTCAGATCCCACTTTAAAGGGACTCACGGTCTGGAGTCCCTTCAGCAATGACACAAAATACTTCGAACCCTCAAAGAAGGAGTTTTTATGATCAACTACAGGGTTGACAACATAGAAGCCCTGATTGATGTCCTCAGGAGGGAAGGGGTTACCATACTTGATAAGATGATCAAGGTCAGGATGGCAGAGTAACCTCTCATCCCCGCTGGCATTTCCGAAAAAACATTTTTGTTCTTCTCAGCACTATTGCATAAATTTATGGTGCATTTCCTCTTTTAGTGTGCAACATAAATTATGAGTCATGCTGGTGAAAACCTTTGCCGGTGCTGTTTTTGGCATTGAGTCCGTTACAGTGACAATTGAGGTCGATGTGACCCGCGGTGTGCGTTACATGCTTGTTGGTCTGCCGGATGCGGCTGTTAAGGAGAGTCAGCAGAGGATAGAATCGGCTTTTCGTGCTGTAGGGCTTAAATGGCCGGGCAGGCAGATTGTGATAAACATGGCTCCTGCCGACATACGGAAAGAAGGATCTTCCTATGATCTCCCGCTGGCGGTGGGTATACTCTCTGCCTCGGGACTGGCTGACGGCAGCAGGATGGAAGGAATGATGCTCACCGGGGAGCTCTCTCTTGACGGAGTGATAAAACCTGTAAGGGGGGTGCTGCCTATGGCGCTGCAGGCTCGTGCTGAGGGGTTCAGGGCGATGATGGTGCCTGCTGAGAATGCTGCTGAGGCTGCAGTGGTCGAAGGCATTGACATCTATGGTGTAAGGCGGCTGGAAGAGGTTCTTGGATATATGCGCGGAGAAGAAAGCATTGTGCCGGTAAGGGTTGATATAAAAGCCCTCTTCAGTGGTGAGGGTAACAGGTATGATGCCGACTTCTCAGATGTTAAAGGACAGGAGAGTGTGAAGCGTGCCCTTGAAGTGGCCGCTGCGGGGTCACACAATCTTGTCATGATAGGCCCTCCGGGAGCAGGCAAGACAATGCTTGCCAGAAGGTTACCGGGGATAATACCTCCGCTGACCCTTGAAGAGGCTCTTGAGACTACCAAAATACATTCTGTGGCCGGCAAGACTGATGACCATGTGGCGCTCATGACCCGCAGGCCTTTCCGCAGTCCTCATCATACCATTTCAGATATTGCCATGGTCGGAGGCGGTAATGTTCCCCAACCCGGAGAGATAAGCCTGGCGCACAATGGCGTGCTATTCCTTGATGAGCTGCCCGAGTTCAGGCGCAATGTGCTTGAGGTTCTCCGACAGCCGCTTGAAGACAGGGTGATAACCATCTCAAGGGCCAGGTTCACTGTTGACTACCCGGCCAGTGTCATGCTCATTGCATCCATGAATCCCTGTCCCTGCGGGTTTCATAACCATCCTGAGAAAGAGTGTACCTGCTCGGGAGGCATGATACAGAAATACCTGAACCGTATCTCGGGTCCGCTTCTTGACCGTATAGATATGCATGTGGAAGTGGTTCCGGTGAATTATGAGAAGCTTGCCGGCACCGGGCCCGCGGAGACATCTGCTGAGGTACGTATGAGGGTGGTGCGGGCCCGGGCAGTACAGACCGCACGGTATGAAGATTACAGCGGCATCTACTGTAATGCCCAGATGACCTCATCAATGATCCGGCGCTACTGTCACCTTGATGAGACAGGAGGAAGGCTTCTGAGGGCAGCAATGGATATGCGCGGCCTCTCGGCAAGAGCCTATGACCGGATCCTAAAGGTTGCACGCACTATTGCAGACCTCGATGCCTCTGCCGATATTCACCCTGACCACCTCTCGGAAGCAATAAACTACCGTAACCTCGACAGGGAGGGATGGGCAGGATAATATTGTATTAATTTTTATCGAAGGATAATTTTTCTTACTTTGCAGCACTTTTTTAAAATATCCATATCCGTCGGAATATATGGAAATTACACGCAGACTAAGAAAAAAACTTTCGGGCGAACGTCTGATGTTCGCATACCGTGGCGAGGTGACAAGTGAAAACTCTGTCCTGCTCCTCACTCTCCTTGAGAAAGAGATGGAGTATTCAGAATACAGCATCGTAGGACGGAAACGTCTTTTCATGTTCGTTCTTGAAAACCTCCAGAACATTACACGCCATGCCACCTCACACAGTAATGAAGTGATTTCACTGGTGGCTTATAACAAGACCGCTGACGGCTATACTGTGACCACAGGCAATCCTATAGCCACCGGAGATGTACCCGGACTGAAAGAGAGCCTTGAGAACATCAATAAGCTTGAGCCTGATAAGGTCAGGGAGGCATACCGGAAAATGCTTCAGGATTCTGGTCTAAGCAAAAAGGGAGGCGCAGGTCTTGGCCTGATGGAGATGGCGCGCAAGACAGGCAATAAGCTTGATTACGACTTTACCCCTATTGATGACCACCATTCATATTTTATTCTGAGCAAGACGGTTGACTCAGGCGGTAAGGGGATTCACGGCAATAAAAAGGAAAGAGCCTACAGCGGTCACAGGGTTGTGCATCTTGAGCGGGCGATGAAGGCCCATGATATATATTTCATCTGGGCCGGACCTCTTACCCATGACATCAGTAAAGAAGTATTAAACTTCAATGAGGCCAGGTTACAGGAGGCAGATCTGGAACATAACCTGCAGAAAAGAGTATTTACAACTCTTATTGAGTTACTCCAGAATGTGGCCCAGCACTGCCCGGGTCTTGCTGCCGAGCAGGAATTTGCCATGCCAGTTGCCATGATCAGAAAAACAAAGAGCTCATTTATAATCACCTCGGGCAACCTTATCAGGAACAGCGACGTGGGTCACCTTAAGCAGAAGCTTGCGATGATCAACAAGCGTGATGAGGAGGGACTGAAGCAACTGCTGCATACCGCCCTCAAGGGGCAGGATATGACACAGGTCTCCACAGGATACATGGGCCTCCTTGAAATGGCCCGGCGCTCAGGAAATAAACTGGAGTATAAGTTTGATGAGATAGACAAGGAGTATTCTTATTACATCCTGACAGTGAGGCTGCGGTCTAAGTCGCAAAAGGCTCACTGACAAGACGGAGTTCACTGCCGTCATATACGGCATAGCTGGTGAAGCTGAACCAGTCGCCCAGTATTATCATTCTTCTTTCACCTTCATCAAAGGTCAGTGGCAGGTGCCTGTGACCGTAGATGAAATATTTTGCGTCGCAGCCATCGCTGATGACCTGCCTCGTATGCCTAATGAGGTCCTCTCTCTCTTCACCAAGGAATGGCAGGGAGACATGCTTAGCCAGGCGGCTGCTGTTTGACCATGAGTGCCCGATAGTCATGCCTATGCGTGGATGGAGGAAGGTAAAGAGCCACTGCGCAAAACGGTTATGGAAGAATCCGAGAAGGAATTTAAAACCCTTGCTGAGGCTTCCCAGGCCCTCACCGTGAGCGATGTAAAATCGTTCGTTACCTATAGTGGCAAGCAGCGGCTGATGATGTATCACAACACCGCATTCTTCTGACAGGTACTCCTTCATCCACAGATCATGATTCCCGGTAAAGATATGCACCTTTATTCCACTGTCGGTTATTGAAGAGAGGGTACCCAGAAACCGCGAGAAACCTCTCGGTACAACGTCCCGGTATTCCCACCAGAAGTCGAAGACGTCCCCCAGGAGATATATGTCGGAAGCATCTTCGGAGGCTTTCCTGATCCAGGCAACCACCCGGGCCTCGCGCTCACGAGGGTCAGTCCCGGCAGCCAGTCCGAGGTGGAAGTCAGAAGCGAAATATACCTTTTTGCCTTCCACGGTAAGCGTCTATTTGTTGAAGAGCTGATCCATCTTTATCTGCAGATTGCGGCCGAACAGATTGGAATTGATGATATTCCCCTCACGGTCATACAGGAGGTTTGAAGGAATCTGTGTGATATTCAGGGCTATTGAGTAGGGCGGATTGACAGAGTCATCCTCCCTTACGCTTATCCAGGGCAGATCCTCATACCTTACCACATTCTTCCACCTGTTTGCATCGGGGTCAAGGCTTACCTGGTATATCTCCAGTCCTTTGGAGTTATACATCTTATACAGGCTTTTAAGAGCGGGTAATTCTTCCATGCAGGACTGAGAAGTTGAAGACCAGAAGGAGACAAGCACATATTTGCCGCGGAGTGATGACAATTTCACTCTCTGACCTTCAGTGTCCGGGAGATCAGGATCAATTTTCTCTGATGTGGTTTTGGATGCAATTGATGCCAGACGATTGACATACATCTGGTTGAGTTCCTTGCTGACATTCTCTGAAAGGGCAAGAATATGTCGTGAGGCCGGATATTTTACTGATAATGAATCTGATACGATCTTAAGAAACTGCAGGTCACGCGGCTGATAAAGCACGTATGTGTTCTCATCGATACGCTGGTACAATGCCTTAAGTGAAGACATTGAGGCAATGTTATCAAGGATGAACACGATATTCTTTTTACGCTGATCATTGACCTTTTCGATATACTGGTTTTCAAGTTCTGCGCCTCTCAATGCCATTTCTTCTGTACTCAGGCTACTGTATATTCTCTTCAGTGAGTCAAGACTCCTGAGAGTTACGAAGAGAGTTTCATCAAGTTGTTTCAGTTTTTCTGATTCCGCCGATCCTTCCACCGAATAATTCAATACCAGGGGGCTATTGCCCAGGGAGAGTGTTATGTTATCACCAGGCATGGCGAGCAGGGAGACAAAATCGGTGCTGCTGACGCCTACCTGGAAGAACTCCGGTCCCGATATATCTCTTTTAAAGCTGAAGCGTCCTCTCTTTATTGCCGCTGAATCAATAAGGATATTATTGTCAATTTCTGATTGTTCGAGGTACACTTTTCCTTCTTTCTTATCATTAAAAGTGCCCCTGATGATCACTTTGTCATTACTGCTGCATCCGGTTATGAGTGCTAACAGAATGACTGCTGAAAAATATCTTTGCATCATAAAAATTGATTTCGGGTACAAATAAAGTAAAAATTCGGCTACTGCTGTGTGAATATCTCCTCTAGCTTTTTCTGCAACTGTACGCCTCTGAGGTTAGAAGCAATGACTTTGCCTTCACGGTCAATGAGGTAGTTAAAAGGTATGCCTGTAAGGCCAAAGGTTTTAATCACTTCTGAGTCGCGGTATTTGAGGTCGCTGACATGCTTCCATCTGGCCAGCCTGTCATTTTTTATTGCTTCAGTCCAGTCTTCCATTGTCATATCGAGTGACACCTGTAAGATATCGAATCCCTTGTAATGGTACATATCGTACATCTTCACCAGGTTAGGATTCTCCTCTCGGCAAGGGGGGCACCATGCGGCCCAGAAATCGACAAGGACAATCTGCCCGCGCAGGGATGAAAGCCTGATGGTGTCTCCGTTGGTCCCTGGCAGCGCTATATCAGGCAGCGTCTCGCCGGTGCTGAAACCGGTAATCTTTAGATCAGGGGATGAAATCGTTTTTCGAAGGGAGGCGACAAAAGTGTGAAGATCAATGACCAGGTCTGATTCAGGATACCGGGCATAGAGTGCAGAGTCAGTCCTGATAAACTGTTCCGGATCCCTGGACGGATCAAAAAGAGGCATTCCTGGCACAACCTGCTGGTTTAGCAGGAACAGCGATGCCATTGAGCTTCTGTTCTCATCAAGGAGGACAGCAGCCCTGTCAGTGAATTCAGAGACGAGGGCGGCAGCTTTACGATCAAGACTGTCCATGATAAGTGGCAGGTTTTCGCTGTTCAGGCTGTCGTTGTACACTTTCGTGAGGCGCTCAAGCTCCCTGACAAGTTTGTCATGATCCTTTCTGAACCCGAGTATCACCTCAGTACTCCCGGATCCGGTCATAGAGTAGGGTACGGCCAGAGAGTCCCGCCGCGCCTTGATCATTATCTTTTCGCCAGGGGAGATGAGTAGTGTCATGAAGTTATCATGACCCATTGACAGCATATAAAAAGCAGGCTGCGGCGTCTCTGTTCTGAATCTGAAATTTCCGTTGGCATCGGGGATGACTGAGTCTACAGGTTCCAGTATTCCAGGTTTTATCTCCTGAAGAAGGAGATATTCATTTTGCCCGGCGCCACTTAATGAGCCCGTCACCGAGACGCTCTCCCTTCTGCATCCTGAGGTCAGAAGAACCGCTGAAAAAAGGATAATGGCAGCGGACTTCATATCGACAAATATGTTTTTCATAAGGCTGATAACTAATTAGTAACTTTGTAAACTTAACGGTTTCCCCTTCGTTATTTCATTAAGCTGTAAAGATATTCATTTTTGGTTCCGGGATCCTGGCCATGTATGAGCTGACAGGATGGTTCTCAATATTTTTAAGATTTTTGTTGGATTTGGATTTATTTTTTGGTATATTAAAGACTTAAATTTTTTAACGCTGAAACCCTAAACATTATGGGATATATTAAGTTTGACAAGGCTCAGGTGGTAAATCTGGAATACTCCTTAAGCCGTGAAATTCTGCGCACCAACAGGGCCGGCACCTACACTTCAACCACAATTGTAGGATGCAATACAAGAAAATACCACGGTCTGCTGGTTTGTCCTGTTGATGAGCTCGGAGGAGACAGGCATGTTTTGTTGTCAGCGCTTGATGTGACTGTAGTGAGCAATGGCCAGAGTTTTAATACGGGCATCCGAAAATATCACGGTGATTATTACAGTCCTAAGGGTCATAAGTACATAGAAGACTTTGATATTCAGGATATTCCGGGAATGACATACAGGGTTGGCAATGTCTTTCTGAAACAGGAGAGGCTTCTGGTGCATTACGAAGAGCAGTTTCTTAACAGGCTCACAATCCTTGAAGCCGATGAACCGGTAAAGCTGCAGCTCAGGCCTTTCCTGGCTTTCCGTAACGTGCATCAGCTGACACATGCCAACATGGATGCAAACACCCGTGTCTACCCGATAAACCACGGTATTAAGATCAAAATGTACGAGGGGTTCCCCTGGCTTAATATGCAGCTTTCATGCAAGTCTGAGTTCGTTCCTGTGCCCGACTGGTATCAGGGGGTTGAATACATCGAAGAACAGAAGCGCGGATATGACTATTCCGAAGACCTTTTTGTCCCGGGCTACTTTGAGGTTACGGCTTCAAAGGGAGATGTGATAGTCTTTTCGGCATCTACTACAGAGGAAAAGGCAGCAGGGTTCAAGGGTAAGTTTACCCGGACGGTGGCCGGTAAGATTATGCGCAGTGATTTCAACAACTGTCTCCGCAATGCCGCCCAGCAGTTTATTGAGAAGCGTGGGGAGAACACGAATATTGTTGCCGGTTATCCCTGGTTTGGTTCATGGGGCCGTGACACCTTCATCTCTCTTCCCGGCATTGCGCTGGCACGGAAGAAGGAGGACCTCTACGCGGCTGTACTTGACACGCAGGTGAGGCGAATGAAGGGAGGCCTCTTCCCTAATATGGGCAATGATGATAATCCGGCATTTAACAGTGTTGATGCACCGTTATGGTTTTTTCAGGCGCTACACAGCTACGGCCTTGAGCCGGCAGAAACATGGAAACGATACGGTGACTCAATGAAGGATGTCCTTCATGCTTATCGCAACGGGACCTCTTTCGGCATACATATGAGATCTAACGGGCTCATATATGCTGATGCTCCGGGCAAGGCACTGACATGGATGGATGCAGTTGTTCACGGTGTTCCGGTGACTCCCCGTAACGGTTATGCAGTCGAGATAAATGCCCTGTGGTATAATGCAGTATGTTTTGCCCTGGAGTGCGCCAGGGTTTCAAAGGACAAGGCTTTTATCAAAGAGTGGGAGGAGCTTCCTAAATTAATACGCACATCATTCATTGAACTCTTTTGGGATGAGGAACACGGGTACCTTGCGGATTATATCTGTGATAATGAGACA
>DATKUS010000286.1:0-8445 GCA_035530535.1 Bacteroidales bacterium | reverse complement strand
CCTGATTACCGACCGTGATCTCCTCTTTCATGTACCCGAGAAACTGGATTTCCAGTACAGGGTTCTGTCCGGAGACAGTGATATTAAAGGAACCATCGTTTTTGGTACTGGTTCCGTTGGTAGTCCCTTTTTGCACCACAGTGGCTCCGAATATAGGAGTCACCCCGTCGGGCTCAAATACGGTCCCCCTGACCTCCCGGCCCTGCCCCATCACTGGTATTGCAACCAGTAACAGCAGCAATGTGGCCATCAAATTCTTAAAACCTGTTTTACATTTCATAGACTTGGTTAATTAGGTTATTGATACTAAGGTTATTTCATTGAATAAGTGAGTTCTTTTGGTCTTGTCATTGTCTCGGTATAAATATTTCCGAACCTGTCAGTGACTTTGATTTCAAGGGTTGTGGCCGGGCCGCTTGCCGTGATCTTAAACATATGAGCTGTATTTCCTGTAATAAAAGCGCTTGTCGGGACAGCCCCGGCATTAAGCCGCTTGGCCTCATAAGATATAATATGGAGCGGATCGAGAACCGACACCCGCCTGACAGTAAGCGGGGTGCCGCCTTCCTTAACTTCTACATTCCATGATGGATCGTATCCCCATATATTGATCAGAACCTCATTGTTAAGGTTTGGATTTGCATATTCTCCGGCATAGACTGCCAGGTCTGCATCATTGGCATTGGGAGCATATTTTGCAGCCGTGATATGAACCATGTTGAGATCATAGGATCTGAACTGGTAATTTCTGGAACTGCCTGAACTTTTGTAGTACCATTTGATATCCCTGTCGTTTATCTCCCATACGCCGTATCCACCGGGACTTCCATCTTTACAAACCTGGTTGCCTGCATATCCTGTCTTCCCTGTCCACCACCAGGTGGCACAGACAGCGGCTGTATTATGCTCCATAATTGCACTACCGGATCCGGCATTAAAATTAATATGTGTATGCCCGGTCAAAATGTGTACCTCGGAAAAGCCATCGAGGCAGGATAGAAATGTGCTCCCATTGTTCAGGGTGATGCTGCTCACCTGGTTCCCACTGCCGTCAAGCGTAGGATTAGTGTATAACTGGGTATGCATGGCAATCATCACGGGAGTACTCCTGTCCGTTATTGTTGCCAGATCTTTTTTCAGCCAGTTAATCTGGGCTGCAATTATATAATCATTGTAATTACGGTCGCCAATTACACCCGGTGCGCCTCCGGTATTTATATATTCCACATTGTCAAGCACGATATAATGGACCTGGCCCAGGTTAAAGGAGTACCATGTGGGACCGATGATTTCCCTGTATTTGTTCTCTGCCCCCCGGTCGTCCGCTACATAGGGGTCATTATCATGGTTTCCCATTGTGTGGAACATCTGGCAGTTGATTTTCTTCATCTCTGCCAGATAGTTGGAAAGGCCAAAATTATTGGAGTACCAGTAAGCATCCCATGTCATGTCTCCCAGGGGCAGTCCGTAGACTTTTGTCCCGGTTGACGTATATTCACTGATAGTTGAGTTTACGTCGGGCAGAAACCAGCTGCCATACTGTGCAAGATCATCATTGCGGTTGGCCAGGTGCCAGTCAGCCATTGCCAGTACCACATGCTTATTGTTATCAGCATGTACAAGTGAGAAATCTTTCTGCTCCACTGTGCTGCCTGCAGTAAGCCTCTTGAAAAATTGCGGGATATTGTCAACGGTGGCTACTTCATAGTTGCCGGGGAGAGAGATGAAGACAAATCCGCTCTCCTTCAATGAAGGAAGGTAATAGATACCCTTGTCACTGGTGACCGTGACCTCATATCCGTCAGACACAACCACACCGGGTACTCCCACGCCGTCACAGTATACAATACCCTTGACAGTCATGCCGGCAATGTCAGGTATGCCGTTATCAGCAATTACATTTATTGTAAGCGATCCAAGGAGAAGACTTTCATCACCCCTTATTACGGTAATCTTGTATGATCCTGTTGAAATTCCTGAGGGCAGTACAAACGTAGCTGTCTGTTCTGTCACAGATGTGATATAACTAACATATACCTTACCCGGATCAGAAGACAGGGTAAAGCTTATCTGGTCATTGAGAGCGAATCCTTTGCCGGTAAGGGTAATGGTCCCGTTGATGAGCACATCAAGGCTCGAAGGCACAGAGACTCCGGTGATCTTAAGATTATCCTCCTCAACCGGCGGGGAATCTTTCCTGCAGCTGGAGAACATCCCTGTCATGCCTATGAAAAGGATTAGTGCTATTTTTTTGATGTCTGACATAGAGTACGGGCTGTTATTTATTATATCCCAGAACATCCAGTATCTCTGAGGGGGCCATTACATTTTTCAGTTTCCTGACTTTCATGTTATGATACATATCAATTGTAAGTTCCGAACGGTTCGTGATCATGCCGTCAGCCAGGGGAGCAGCTTTTTTCCCTTTTGCGGGGCCAAAGTACTTCTCCATCTGGTCAATGGTATTGAAAGAATAGACGTTTGATTTTAATCCGGCTTCATGGATCTTTTTCGAGAAAAGAGGCGTAAGACCGTCATTGGAGTCACCCAGGTTGGTACCTATAAACTGCGCACCAGCCCCTATGGCAAAGCTGATGATCTCATCCATCACCTCCGTGCTGACGAAATCATTGGTTTTTGGGTTGCTTATCAGAAAACTGCAGGGTACGGCTTCTTTAAAGACCCTTTTCAGATTATACATTCCCTCGCGAGAGAAGGTCTGAACAAGGATCTTACCATTAGTATTTCCTGTGTTTACCTTACCTTTTAAATAAAAAGGTGTCTGATCACTTATCTTTTCCCCTTCAAGAGGATTCCAGCCAATGGAGGCCAGTAACTTATATACCTGTTCTTCAATACCCGGGTATTCTTCGGGGATCTTGAATTCGATATATACTCCTGGCCGGTGGTCGTTGTCAGCAGGATCGGGTTCATACTCAAAAACTGGTTTTCCGTCAGAATCCCTGCTTATGATACGACTCCCGTCAGGGCCTCTTTTGATCCTTTTCCCCTCTGCAATGCGGAATGCATCTTCCAGGACCAGAACATTCAGGTCAGTAAAAGCTGCCCGGGCCTGGTCCGGGTTTTTACTGTTGAAGGAGCTGCCTGCATCGAGTTTTATTATTTCCGCACAGGTGAAGGAGCTGACAGGGTCGTTTTCCCTGCCCGGAAACCTAGTGCTGACGTCTGTTGTCCGCTTAAAGGTTTTGTCATGCATTATGATAAGGACTCCGTCGTTTGACCGTTGTACATCAAGCTCAAGGTAGTCTGCACCGGCGTTACGTGCCCAGCGGAATGAAGCCTCAGTGAGTTCCGGCGCCCAGTAAATGGTACCACGGTGTGCTATGACAGCATTTTCAGGCAAATAACTCTGGACTCTCCTTGCAGTTGGGGAGATTACCTGTGAGTAGCATGTCAGAGTCATAATAATCAGTGACAATATTAAAATAGCTTTTTGTTTCATGGTCTCGTATCATTTAGGATTGGGTCTGTTCTTTCTTATTTTCCAGTCATCAGTATGGAACTTCACCCCCGGATCAGCTACATCGTTACATTTTACTATCAGTGCGCCCTCTTTCTCCCAGTAGGATTTGACAGTGTGTCCGCTCATTTCTCCGTCTTCAGATCCCCTGACAGTTACGTCATCGGGATTCACCACAATCTTCATCCCTATTGATTCGTTGAGCATATCCATGTCTCCGCGGCTGTTACCTCCGACAATGAGCGGCCGTGCCTTGATGAAAGTCTCAATAGCATGAGCTTTTCCATCGTCCTGCGGGATGGGAGGGATGATCTCGCCGGTTGTGACGCCGTCTTTGACAACACATTTGGCACCTACAACGTTGATATTGGAGAGGCCGAATTCCTCGGCAACAAATTTCTGATACAGCAGTTCGGGTGAGGCGGTCAGTATCCATACCTCAAAGCCATACTCCTTAAGATTGGCAATCAGCTGTTTCATCTCCGGATAAAATTTCCCCCTGTATGATTTACGATAGCAGCTGTAGCCAATGTTTTCAATCTCTTCCGGGGTTAATCCTGTAAGGAAATGGACCCTGTCTTCAACATATGGTTTCCCAACATTGTTGCCATCTTTGACCATCCGTTCAAGAATTTTCAGTCTTTCCCGGGCCTGCTTGTCGTTCCTCTGTTTCAGCACCTCATCAGCATACTGATAGAGGGCTTCATCAGCCAGGTAGTAGGGAACCTGCCCGAAGGTAGTGCCGTCACAGTCAAACACTGATACTTTTCTTGTATTCATCGGCAAGGTGGAGTTTAAAAAGCCTTCCAGCTTGTCATTTATTTCGTCAGACCATCCCTTTATGGGGCGGAAGGTCTGTGCATCCAGGCCGGTGAAAAGGCAGATGACCGCCAGTATTAAAACTGTTAATATCCGTTTCATCATATTTTTATCCGTTAATAGCACATGCTTCTCTTTCTCTTTTCCATGTTGTGGCGGAAAAGACAATTGCCAGTATACAGGCTACAATAAAAATCCAGAAGGTTGCCTCCCAACCGAAATGAGCACTATCTGCAACAGCACCTATCAGTACTTTTGAGAGGAGGGCGTCACCGATCAGATATCCGAAGAGACCAACAAATCCGGCGGCTGTCCCTGCGGCATTTTTGGGAACAAGGTTAACAGCCTGTACACCTATAAGTGCAACAGGACCGTAGATAAAGAAGCCTATTGCAATCAGGGAGGAGTAAACAACTGTCACTCTTGTAGAAGCGAGATTGGTTGAAAATGTGTCTGATAAGAATGATGCTACCGGAACAGCTTTCCAGTACAGAACGATGAAAACGGCAACGAGTACCATGTATATTATGTTAGCCGGAGCGCATCTACCTTTGAAATATTTTGCAGAAATCAACCCGCACAGTATCGTTCCGGGAACGCCTGCATAATTATGGAGTGAGAAGGCCATCTTACTTTGTTCGCTTGTAAGAAGGCCGGACTCCTGGCAGTAGGTAGGGGACCAGTCTCCGATACCGTAGCGGACCAGGTACACAAAGATATTAGCCAGTGCAATCATCCAGAGAACCTTATTCCTGAATATATAATTGATGAACAGCTCTTTGAGAGGTATCTTTGCTTCAGATGTCAACTCTTTTTTTACGGAGAGGTCATTTCTGTACTTATCTATCGGGGGCAATCCGCATGCCTGCGGTGTATCCCTTAATATCAGGAAGCAGACAACAGCTATCAGCAGTGCCACAGCGCCTGGGAAGACAAATACTGATCTCCATGACTGTTCTACAATTATGCCGCCCCCTATGTCTGCCACGAACAGGCCTCCTATAAAGACTGTTCCCATGGCTGCAAGATTCCCCATTAACCCGCTTCCAACGGTATGCGATGTATTCCAGAGTGACATTTTAAAACTTCTCTCATTGTGAGAGAACCAGTGAACCATAATCCTTCCGCATGGTGGCCATCCCATCCCAGCAATCCAGCCTATCACCAGCATGAACATAAAAATAATGGCAACTGAACTTGTTGCGAACCGAAACAGGCCTACTGACATCATCAGGACCGATGACATTACCAATCCGATCACCAGAAATTTTCTGGCATCGGACCTGTCAGATAATGCTCCCATCAGGAATTTGCTGAATGCATAGGCAATTGAGATGGCCGAGAGAGCAATGCCGAGTTCGAGCTTTGTATACCCCAGCCCGCCGTGTTCTACCGGCTGGATCATCCCCGGGATTGCCAGGGCAAGATTTTTTCTTACAAGGTAATAACCGGCATAGCCAATGAAAGCTCCGAGGAATACCTGCAAACGCAGTCTCTTATAGGTTGGGCCGATTTTTTCTTCCGGCAGAAGTTCCTTTGGCGGAGGGGGTTTAAGTATATTAATCATGGGGACTGGGTTATCTTTAGGTTTCGTTTCTGTTTCAGTCTTTGTTCCACGGCCATGGCTTAGTCTGAGTGCGGAATGCTTCTTTTTCCCACCTTTCTGCCATTTTCTTCACTCTTTTGGGGTATTTATTTGCAAGGTTATTGGTTTCCGACGGGTCTGTGTTAAGATTATATAATTCCCATGCATTTTCGTCACTGGAGCTAAATTCCATTTGTTTCTTCACCTTTGCCACAAGTTTCCATTTGCCGTTACGGATAGCCCTGTTGGCTGAATGTTCCCAGAAGAGAAATTCCCGGTTAATGTGCCGGTTCTTTAATGCCGGTATCAGGCTCCTTCCTTCGAAAGGTAAGATTTTATTATTGTTGTACTTTTCAGGATATGGAGCCCTGGCAATTTCAAGACAGGTGGGCATAATATCAATAAGGTGCGAAACCTCCCTGTTCAGGACCCCTGTTCTGGAGATCCCTGCAGGCCAGAATACTATCAGCGGTGATGCAATACCACCCTCATGTACCCACTGCTTATATTCCCTGAACGGAGTATTACTGACATTTGCCCATTCCTCTCCGTAGGCCACCCATGTATCAGCATCGCCTGCCATCACTCCGCGCCCGCTCCTCACATACCGGCCGTCACGAGTATATTCAGGCCTTCGGACTGTTAATACTTGATCATATGGGAATGGCTTAAGGATCTTCTGGTCAGCAATTAATGGAACAGTCGGTTTATTCGTGCCCTGAGGTTCAGCGCAGCCACCGTTGTCCTGCATGTAGAAAATTACTGTGTTCTCAAGCTCCCCTTTCTGTTCAAGGGCTGATATTATTCTTCCTATTCCCTGATCCATCACATCAATCATAGCTGCGTACACTTCCATGCGGCGGGCCTGCCATTCCTTCATAGGTTCATTTTCCCAGGCAGGGACAGCCACGCCACGTGCCGTCAGTTTGCAGTTATCATCTATGATTCCCAGCTTTTTAAGTTTGTTAAACCGAAGAGCTCTTAGAGAATCCCATCCAATATCATACATGCCCTTGTATTTCTCAATTTCTTTTTCAGGTGCATGAAGAGGCCAGTGAGCAGCAGTGTAGGCCACATAAAGGAAAAAGGGTTTATCCTTCGGGTGTTGTGAGATATATTTAACTGTGGTATCACTGATGGCATCGGTATAATAAAAGTCTTTGCCGGGAGCCACAAAGTCATTGTTACAGGTGAGAGTACCGGGATCAAAATAGCTGCCTGACCCGTTAATGGTTCCGAAGAAGCGGTCAAACCCACGCTGAAGAGGCCAGTTGCTTTTATCTCCCGTTGGAGACAGGTCTCTTGCCAGGTGCCATTTGCCGGTCATATAGGCTGAATATCCTGCCTGCTTAAGCACTTCTGCAAGTGTCATAGTATTCCTGCTGAGATCATCTCTGTAGCCCGGTTCTTCATATGGAATTGAGGATGCCAGGTGTCCCATACCGGCCTGGTGAGGATAGAGGCCCGTAAACAGGGCTGCCCGGCTCGGGCTGCAACGGGCAGCATTATAAAAATGGGTGAATCGCACTCCGTCAGTTGCCAGCCGGTCAAGGTTCGGTGTCTCTATTTCTGATCCGAAACATCCGATATCTGAATAGCCAATATCATCTGACAAGATGACAATTATATTAGGTCTTTTTACCTGATTTCTCTGGCCTTCAACAACTAATGTATTCAACAGGAATATGGCTGCCATAACAGATATTATTACCGGTGCCCGGCCTGCCCAGGTATTTAACCCGGTCTTTAAGCCTTTCATATATCCCATAATTATCATTCCCGGCATTGGTTTAACATTATGACAACATATAAGCTTTCGCCATTTCTGTGTATTCCTGTACCTGTTGCTGTTCCCATGCAGCATCTCTGTGAAGCTCTGTAGCCATGATGGATGCCACTTTTGGCGCCATGACTATTGAAGCCTTTGCATCAAGATAAAGAGCACGCACCCTTCGGGCAAGTACATCATCTACCGTCCTTGCCATCTCTCTTCTTACTGCCCAGACAACTTCTCCTGCTGTAAAGTCAAAGTCATCATGAAGTTTCACGGCATATTCCGGATTTTCTTTTTCCAACTGAATAATTTCTTTCTGGTCACTACCATATATATATATCCAGTGATTTCTGTCAGGGTTCTCCAGGTATCCGTGAATTTTCAGGTTTCTGGTCTGACAGTGTCTGATTGGCAGACTTTTTACCTTGAGGGCCATGTTTACAGTATCTTCAGCCATCTGGCGATAGGTTGTCCATTTTCCTCCTGTTATAGTTACAAGGCCGGAAGGTGAGACCACCAGTTTATGGCTTCGGGATATCTCCTTTGTCTTTGCGGAGTCAGAATGATTTTTGGGAGCGGCCAGCGGCCGTAGCCCGGCAAAGACACAAAGGACATCACTCCTCTGAGGTTTTTTTATAAGATATCTGCCAGCCGTTTCAAGGATGAAATCCACTTCCTCTTTCAGGGCTTTTGGCTCAAGCACGAATTCACTTACGGGTATGTCAGTAGTGCCGAGTATCACACGGTTATGCCAGGGGACTCCAAACATCACGCGTCCGTCGCTGG
>DATKUS010000285.1:0-11092 GCA_035530535.1 Bacteroidales bacterium | reverse complement strand
ATGGACAGCAATTCCATAAAAACTTAATTCTTCCTGTAAAAGGTAAGCATCAATTAAAGGTTGTCCAAAGAAAATTGAACTTATTGTATCTAATGTCATTATACCGAATGAAATAGCTCCTTTATGAGGGATTAATTCGCAGAATAGATCATATGTTATACCTGAGACAGTACATATAAATGAGTGTAATGCCTCAACACTATCATCTTTAGAATAAATCATGATGCTATCTGAATAGGTAGTAGTTTTAACTAGTCCTAAATTATTGCCATCCCAATTAATATTCTCATTGACCTGTTTGCTGTATTCAATTCTTTTCATTAATCCATATATTTCATCATGAGATGCTCTTGCAACCAAGTCTTTAAATCCCATAATGTCAATATAAGCAACATAACGATTAGTTGTTACTTCCCATTTGTCATCTACATTTTTCAGGATTTTATTCTCATTCATAATGTATATTTTTAAAATGGATATCTAATTTTGTCTATTAATCCTGCTGTAAAGATCCTAAAGTTACAGAATCGTTGACATATAATTGTCCGGGTTGGCAAAAAAGCATCCCGATGAATCGGGACAAGTTGTGTTTGGCGACCCATAACTTTTTCCTTACCATCAGGTATGCTTCCTCCCCGTCAGTCACAATAATAAAATAGACCAACGAGGAAATTGGGTACTATTAATCCAATATCTTTCAGTAACTTACCCTATCATCTGAGCGGGCAGCTAATTTTATTTTACTGAATAAACAATCAGAAACTTTATGGTTGCTTATCTGTCTTTCGAAAGTGTTTCTTTTGTACAATTTTGTTCTTAATAGGAATTATATCTGCTTTATTACCTGCATTACAAAAAAAATATTAAAGTTGAATAAGCCTGTAAGTGTCTTATTATCAATTGTCAGTTAAAAGCAGCCAACATACAGGAAGCATCAACCAGAAGCCTGAGGTAAAGACGGGAATGGAGAGGTATTTTGGAGGATGGGTTAAGAAAAATTGGCATAACCAGGTGGAATCATCAGATATATTACGACTTCTCTTTACTTAGTAATAATCCCCGGCAGAAAGAACCTTTCATTTTTGTTGTTTAAATCTTAAGATAACAGAATCGTTATTATTATATAGTAGTCCTGGGTAGGCAAAAAAGCATGTGTTGGCAGCAAACTGCTATGGTGTGGTTTTTGCAAGTCCAGGTAAACGGGCAGGAATTGTCATATCAAGCTAAAGTTGTATTGGCGGCAAAGTCCAGATAAACGGACAGGGGTTTTGGTGTCATGATAAAGTTGTCTAGGCGGCAAGGTCCCGGTAGACGGGCAGGAGTTGTCACGTCAAGATTTAGTTATCAAGACGGCAAAATCCTGGTAGACGGGCGGGGTTTTCGTGTCATGATAAAGTTGCCTAGACGGAGAAGTCTGGGTAGGCAAAAAAGCATGTGTTTTGCAGCGAAGGGACGGTTGCAGGGACGGGCTGCAAAACTCTTGCTTGCGCGTCGGAAATCCTGGTACAATGCGGACTTGCTCGCAGTTTGCCTTACAGCTAACGCATTTATAGGTCTAATAAAAGTAAGGATATTCCTCTGCGGGGGGAGTTATTATTCACTTTTGGATGCTTGATACTTTTAATGGCTCACTTTGTTTAAGGGATCTTAATTTAATTCCTGGTTAGTAAATAATGCACAGCCCCGTCAGTCCCATTTGCATTTTTACCAATCAAATTATTATAAAGCAGTTAACCTGCTCAAGACTGACTTTCACATCTCATAATTCAATACAAGTTAAACAATCTTTGAAATTGAGACATTATTTCCGGAAAACTTTTTTTCAGCCTGACGGACTGAGGTCTGAGGGTCCATTTCACCTTTCGACTTCCGACATTCGACATTCGACATTCGACATTCGACTCCCCTTTCCTATCCTATTCAAATGCCCTGAATATTATTTTTATTTCCTATTTTGCAGTAACTTACATGACTGTCAAAAAAGCACTGATCCATGATCTTAAAAAGGTATATAGAAGAACATACAGACAAAAAATTTGACCTTGTAATTATCGGCGGAGGCATCACCGGAGCCGCAGTAGCCTATATCGCAGCAGCCCGCGGCCTATCGGTTGCATTGTTTGAAAAAAAGGATTACGGCGGAGCCACCTCTGCAGCCACATCGAAGCTTATCCACGGCGGACTAAGGTACCTGGCAAACATGGAGATCCGGCTGGTCAGGGAATCGCTTCGCGAAAGAAGAATCCTGGGGAACATTGCACCTAATTTTGTATATCCTCTGCCATTTATTCTTCCAAATTATAAAAGATGGAAAGGGAACATCTGGAAAATGCTTGTAGGGATGTACCTGTATGATATTCTTTCATATGACAAGAAAGATACGTGGGACAAGAGCAAGCGGCTTGAGAATCATAGACTGATCTCCCACAGAAAAACCGTCAGGGTGGAGTCGAACCTCAAGCTGGAAAACCTGCGGAATTCATTTTATTTTTTTGATTACCAGAGTATTTTTCCCGAGAGACTTACCCTGGCCTTTATAAAGTCAGCAGCTGAATACGGGGCCAGAGTGTCGAACTATGCCCCTGTTGAATCTTTTAAACGCGATGATAAAAACAATATCACAGGTGTTGAGGTCCGTGATCTTTTTTCCGGGGCAAAGAAAGATGTATATGCTGATCTGATAATTAACTGCGGGGGGACCTGGGCAGATAAGATTCTCAACCTGGCAGCAGGGAAAGATTCTTTAACCCATAAAGTCAAACGGTCAGAAGGCATTCATATAATAACCCGCAAAATTGCCGGCAACCATGTAGTCTCACTGCAGAAAGAAGATGGCGGACATATGATGATAATGCCCTGGCGCGACCATTCCCTGATCGGGACCACCGACAAGGAATATGAAGGCGATCCGGATAATTACAAAGTCTCAAAGGAGAGCCTGGATGAGGTCGTAAGGGCAGTAAATGAAAACTTCGGGAAGACCATCACCCTGTCGGATATTAAGCATGCCTATGGCGGACTGAGACCTCTTGTAGATGACCAGACCAAAGGATCATACAAGACCTCAAGAAAGTACGAGGTTTATGATAATGCTGTTGACGGCATCGGCGGAATGATAACCATAGAAGGGGGGAAATACACTACAAGCAGGAGCCTGGCTACGGAAGTGCTGAAGATGATCTCCCTAAAACTTGACAAAACACTTTCGGATCCTGTCTCTGACAACCTCTATCTCTCAGGTTGCGAGATCAGAGACATGAAACAGTTTATGATCAAACAGCATCTTAACTATACCGACTTCAGCAGGCAGACGATTGAATATGTCAGCAGGAACTATGGCACTGACAGCAAGGTTGTATTCCAGATCGCCAGGGATAATCCGGGATTTTCCGAGGTCATCAGTCATGACGGCGAGATACTGGCAGAGATAGTTTATGCAATAAAATATGAAAGTGCCAGGACCCTCAGGGATATTATGTTAAGAAGAACCGGAACCGGAACCCTTGGAAATCCGGGCAGGGTTATAATTGATAAAATCGTGGCAATAGCCGCAGAAATGCTCAACTGGAACCGTCAGAAAACTGATGAGGAAATCGCCTCAATGATGAAAGTTTATGACCTGTACTGAAATGTGAAAAAATGGACTTCACCTACCGGGAAATACTGAAATGGGGAGATAAGAGGGAGCATCAGATTGATCCCCTGATGTTAAAAGTGATTAAGGATAAGTTTGGCTTTAAGGATTCAGATCTTACAACGAAGCACCTTCCCGGGTCGCAGGTGGTAAAGCTTGAAAAAGCCTCTTCTCTGAAGCCGCCGCAGCTAGATCTTCTAAGAAGCATTGTAGGGGATGAAAATCTGCATTACGATGATTTCTCCCGTGCAAAATTCTCCTGCGGGAAATTTTACGGGGAGCTTCTGGATCTGCGGTTAAACCTTGTTCCACATCCGCCGGATGCAGTAGTGGCGCCTCGTAACGGGGATGAACTTGCAGAAATCATATCATTCTGCAACCGGGAAAGGATCCCGGTAATTCCGGCCGGCGGACAGTCGTCTGTCACCGGTGCTTTACAGACTCCCCTGGGTGGAATAGCCCTTGACCTGACAAAACATCTCAACAGGATTATAAAAATTAATCCTGTTAACAAGACGGTTACTGTTCAGACGGGGATATATGGCCCGGCTCTTGAAGAGGAGCTGAACAGGCAGGGATATACATGTGGTCATTTCCCGCAGTCGTTTGAATACTCTACCGTTGGCGGCTGGATAGCGGCAAGAGGAGCAGGGCAGGCTTCAACGGGCTACGGTAAGATCGAAGATATGGTACTGGCACTGAAAGCGGTCACTCCTGCCGGCATTATTGAAACCAGGGAATTTCCGAAGACAGCCCAGGGGTGGGACGTTTTCCGGCTTTTCATCGGCTCGGAGGGCACTCTTGGCGTGATTACCGAAGCCACTCTCAACATCCATAATTACAAGCCTGAGAACACCAGTTATGCATCGTTTATTTTTAAATCGTTTGAGCAGGCGGTCACTTCGATGCAAAAGATCATCCAGAGCGAATACGGGAAGCCTCATCTCTTCAGGATCTCCGATCCGGATGAAACGGACATTGCCTTCAAAACCAGCGGATTTGATAACAGCCTCTCTGACAAAGTGTTAAAGAGCCTTGGGTTTCTGCCGGGGAAGAGATCCCTGATGTTTGTTGCTGTTGAAGGCGATAAGGACTATACAAAATTTGTCCTTGGCAAAATCAAAGGGACAGCAAGGAAAGGGAAAGGCATGTTCATTGGCAGGAGTCCTGTAATAAAATGGCTCAACCAGAGATACTCGAGTTCTTACATGCGTGACCCGCTGATGGACCTGGGCATCATGTCAGACACGCTGGAAACGGCGGTTACCTGGGAAAACCTGCTGAAGGTATGGTCTGCAGCGCATGCATGGGTGAAGCTGCGCCCGATGACCGTCTTTATGATCCATATTTCACATGTCTATGAGAGCGGGGCGAATCTATATTTTACCTTCCTTAGTCCAATGGAAAAAGGAAATGAAAGAAATGACTTTACGGCTTTTCACAAAGGGCTGGTCAATACTATCGTTGATAACGGAGGCTCTCTTTCTCACCATCATGGTGTGGGCAGAGTCCTGGCACCATGGATGGAAGGTCACCTGGGAAAGACATCGATGGAGGCTTTGGCTGCCGTTAAGAAACACTTCGACCCCAATAATATCATGAATCCCGGCCAGACCCTGGGGCTGTAATACAAAAGAGATGAACTCCTCAGATGAAATAATACTGGCAATTGACTGTGGAACACAGTCCGTCAGGGCAGTCTTAACGGATCTTTCCGGAAACATACTCCAGATCGTCAAAACCGAAATCGAACCTTATTTCTCTGTTGGTCCCGGCATGGCTGAACAGCAACCGGAGTACTTCAGGGATAAAATGTTTGAAGCATTGAAGAAACTCTTCAGCGAGTTAAAGATTGAGAAAGAGAGAATTAAGGCAGTTACCATTACGACTCAGCGCTCCACGTTAGTCAATCTTGACAATGAGGGTAATTCATTAAGGCCGGCTATCTCATGGCTCGATCAGAGGCAGACTGCCCCGGGGAAATATCCCGGAAGGATGATGCAACTGGCTTTGAGGATTGTTGGCATGCGCGAAGCTGTCATCTATACCGTTAAAAACGGCGAATGTAACTGGATTATGCAGCACACGCCGGATATATGGGAAAAAACCGACAAATACCTGTTCCTTTCCGGTTACCTGACATATGCGTTGACGGGTGAGTTTACCGACTCAATAGGATGTACCGTAGGCTATATGCCTTTTGACTATAAAAAGCAGGAATGGGCAGGTGAGGGCCATATGAACTTCAAGATGTTTCCGGTGGGGAGAGAAAAGCTGGCCAGGCTGGTAAAACCGTCGGGAATACTCGGGTATATCAGTAAAGAGGCTTCGGAGAAGTCCGGCATACCACAGGGGTTGCCGCTTATTGCCGCCGCTGCGGATAAGGCTTGCGAGGTCCTGGGCTCAGGTGTTGTCTCGCCGGATGTTGCCTGCCTGAGCTATGGTACCACCTCCACGGTACAGACGACACACAAAAAATATTTTGAGGTAATCCCTTTTTTCCCTGCATATCCCAGTGCAATACCTGATTATTACAACACTGAAATAATGATTTTCAGAGGTTACTGGATGATAAACTGGTTTAAAAAGGAGTTTGGCCTGAAAGAGATGCAGATGGCAGAACAGACAGGGAGAACCCCGGAAGATCTCTTTGAGGATATGATACATGCCATACCTGCCGGTTCAATGGGACTGACACTTCAGCCATACTGGTCGCCGGGACTGAAGACACCAGGAACTGAAGCCAAAGGAGCAATAATAGGTTTCGGGGATGTCCACACCAGGGCGCATATCTACAGGGCTATTCTGGAAGGATTGTCATACTCGCTGAAAGAGGGACTTATCAGAACGGTGAAAAGAACCAGGATACCTGTAAACAGGATCATTGTTTCAGGCGGGGGTTCTCAGAGCAGGCAGGCGATGCAGATTACCGCCGATATCTTTAATATGCCGACATTCAAACCGCATACCTATGAAACATCCTCCCTGGGAGCAGCTATAAATGCCGCTGTGGGGATGGGTTTTTACAGTGACTATGAGGGGGCGGTAAAATCAATGACACGCACCGGCGAGGAATTTCTTCCGGACATTAAGAATGTGGAGATATACAGCGAGTTATATAAGAAAGTCTATTCACCGATGTATAAGCATCTTCAGCCTCTCTACAAGGAGATAAGGAATGTCACGGGCTATCCTCAGAAGATATGAACTCTTCCTCAGGGGCTTTGTCTTCTCACTCCTGCAGAATAAAAATTATAACCTTGTAAATCATATATTTACAAGGTTATTTCATTAATAGTACAAAATATCATAGCCATTTACCCAGCCAAGATTCTTATCAGGTCATCATTTAGGTAATATACTTCAGATCCATTTTTTTTTGGAGTTAATATCTTTGCTGCAACCAGTTCTTCCATAAGTTTTGAAAGAGTTGTCCGGGAGGATCTGCCTAAGACTTTTCCAATAATTTTAGGCTTGATGTACGGTTGGCTGAAAATGGCTTCATTTACCTCTTTTGTGTACCATCTGATTTTTGACTTTCCATAATTCAAAGTTGAATCCATCTGTTCCAATATGTCGTTTATCAAATTGTTAGTCAGAGCAGATGTATTTTCAACGGCGTCGAGCATAAACAGAATCCAATTCTTCCATGAACCTAGTTGGGTTACAGCTCCCAGATTATAATAGTAGTCTGATTTATTAACAATTATATACTTTGACAGATAAAGTACTGGTTGATTTAATAGTCCTGTTTGTACAAGGTAAAGCAGGTTAATAATTCTGCCAGTTCTGCCATTACCATCCTGAAAAGGGTGAATTGCTTCAAATTGGTAATGCGCGACACACATTTTGATTAATGGGTCAGTTGGATAATTGTTATTGTCATTAAGATAGCTTAAAAGGTTATCCATTAGTCGCTCCAGGATGTCATTGCCCCTTGGTGGAGTATAGATTAACTCTCCTGGGCGTAACTCGCTCTGTCCTCTTTTGATGACAACATTAGCCTGTGGGGGGCGTATACCGGACGTAGTATTCTTGATTTGCCGAATGATTGATAAAACTGACTGGAGATTTAAAATTTTTGTTTCTTTCATAGCGTGGTAACCAGCCCAAAGTGCTTCTCTGTATCTAAGAACTTCTTTTGCAGCTACATCTGCCTTTTCTTCACTTTTGTTATCTAGAACTGCTTTGTACAGTTCGTCTTCTGTTGTGAAAATATTTTCAATTTCTGTAGAGGCTTTGGCTTCCTGTAATGCGATTGTGTTAACGAGCATGTAAGGATTTGGAAGTCTCATAACATTGATATTTACTGAGGCCAATGCTCTTGAAGAAGATACCAGCTTTTTTAAAATATCGCTGTCATTATCTATTTCAGTTGAAGGTGGAAGAAGAGGAAGATCGTTGAAAGGGTTATTCCTGTCGAATTTTGGCTTAGTCATAGCTGTTCAATATTTGCTCAATTATGGACATGTTGCAAATTTATGTCGTATTTTCATTAAAAACAATAGTACATGTCCAATATTTTAATATTTCTGGACGTGTCAGTAAAACATGTCCATTTTTATCCTGAAATAACCTTTCCGGCTCAACCGGAGGCCTTTTTTAACATCTTCACTTCAATGCTTCCCCCGAGGCTGGCCTTATCTCCGGCGATGATCACTACAGACATGATTTCAGGTTTTTGCAGTGCCATTTCTGTTGTCCGCTGTACATGATCTCTGTTTTTGACCTCATTACAGAAGGCTGTTGCATAAGCGTCTGCCTGTGCTCCGGACCGGCAGGATATCATGCAGGCATCGGCTATGCCAAAGCTGAGTGAATGGCCAACGGTGCCCGATGAACAGCATACCGCCAACGGGGTCTCTTCAGGCTTTATCACCAGCCCTATTTTGTCTGACAGGGGTGAGGCGCCTGCGAAGACCGCGATTGTTGCGGGGGAGATAAGTTTCATAAAGATATCTCCGCCGTTCTCTATCACCACCTCCCTGAAACCAAAATGTGCGATAAGGTCATTGCAGATATGATGGGCGGTGGCGCCGGCCACGGCGCTCATCGGTCCGGTGCCGGCTGCCAGCGCTGCCTCGTACATATCTCGTACGATGGGGTGCACGCCTGCCGGCGCCATGACCGGAACGAGCGAGTCCCTGAATACGGGGTATTCCGCGATATGTTCCTCCAGAAGAGTGCGGTAAAACATGATACGGTCCATAGTGAATCGCTCTGTATCAATGCTGTACCTGTCTGCATCGACAGCCACCCACAGGTCGGTCTCGCGGCAGACTGCCCTGAAGCTCCTCCACCGCGCATTGCCCATGGCTGCGCGGTAGAGGCGGGGTTCATATTTGCCGGTCTTACCCAATATCAATTGAGAAGAGATTGAGGGGGCACGATTTAAGGCATAACTCGCAAATAACGCATTTCTCAGCGTCAAAAGAGAGCTCTGCAGTATGACGTCCCATAGTCAAGGCGCCTGCAAAACACACTGCCGAACAGGCACCGCAATGGATACACAGATCCTTCTTATAACGTATCTTTTTGTCAATCGGCACGCACTCTACATTCTGCTGCCTGATGTACTCCATTCCCTCTTTCAGCACCTTTCCGGGGGCTGTCATCTCCATTACAAGGTGGCCTATCTGTCCGGGTGAGACATCGGCTTTCACAATGTTGACCATGATGTCATATTTCTTGATCAGGTTGTATGTTATCGGCTCACCCGTCGCATCAGGCGGGAATGTAAGCACAAATCTTCTGCTTGTCATAATTCTTAAATTTATTATCAGATCCTTATCTCCAGTTTATTCAGTCCTGCTGTCTTCGGGAACAGCGCCACGGGCTCAGTGAGCAGGAACCGGCCTTCGGTCACCTCCTTCTTCAGCAGGTCAGCTATCTCACGCGCCACCTTGACGCTCGACAGTGGGGCAGTACGTATCTTTTTACCGTTAAGAGTTATCTCACCGGAAAAAAGCTTCTCATAGTCTATTCGTCCCAGCACCTCAAAATTGCCTGAACCGTAGTCGATAATATTGGTTTCTATCTGGCTGTTACGTATCAGAACCCTGGACGCAATATCCTCATCAATTATCGGGATAGGGATACCTATTCCCACGAACATGGAGACGCCGTATTTCTCAAAATAGGCGGCCCTGATGAATCTTGTGCTCATCTGTTTGGCATCGCCAATAAGTGACAGGGTAGCGGCATTGCCTATTGGGATTCCGTTTTCATTCAGTGGTTTTCCCGTGTTGAACTGTGTGCCGTTCCATGCGACGTAACCGGTGGTGCCGCCCATGAATATCCGGGTGCCAATGCCAATTGTACGCATCTCGGGGTCATTAAGCAGGGGGCTAAGCTCTCCGGAAGTGGAGAAGTTGGCATTGCCGAATGAGGGCAGGAGTGTTCCCATATAGGTGAATTTGATCTTTGGGGTGCTGTTCACCGCCACATTATAGTTCTGGTAGGCATTACGCGGGTTGAACATGATGAATTCGTTGATTGACTCCTTGTTGACCATTGTCCTGATCTCTGTCCTAGGGTAACAGTCGGTGCCCTTGCCTGTGGCCTGTAGCAGCACATCCTTGCCGGCAATAAGGTCTTCGATGACATGGGCTCCACCGTATGTATCATGAGGCATTGCTGTCTCCGTGGCACCCATATAGGCATCCACGGCGGCAACGCCGCCGTATGCAGGGACATTGTTAAGGGTGAGCCTCTCCATGCGCATAGGCGGGGAGGAATGACCGAAGTTGATAAAGACACCTGACGAGCACATAGGCCCGAAGGTGGCAGTGGTGACAACATCGACCCTGCTCATAACCTCGGCAGGCGTCATCTCTTTTCCCATCGCTGAGACCTGCTCCGCGGTGAGTACAACGGCTTTTCCCTTACGGATTTTCTCGTTGATCTCTTCTATGCTTCTTTTTTTCGACATAATATATAATAATTAAAGTACTGTTATACAACATTATACAACAACTTGCGCTGCTGTCTGAAAATTTTTGCTCTGGCTTGTGGCTGTCCGCAAAAATCTCAATTTATAATTCCCTCTTCAGGGTAGGTGTTAGCACCTTTCAGGATATCGAATCCGGCGGTTGCTAGAGGTTCTCAGAGCCTAATCTCTCCCCTCTTCTCTATAAACCAAAACTTCTCTCGCGAAAAGAATGGATAGTGATACAAAGATAGTGATTTTTGGATAGGAGCTTCTGACAGCTATTTTTTTTACTTTTATGAAAAATACCAGCATATGTATAGAATACTTATCATCGCTGTCTGTAGCGCTCTTCTGCTTTTATCCTGCAAAACGGAAGAGGGTTATGGTTCTATTGCGACCGGACGTGATGATGAGGTTGCCTGCCAGGGCACAGGTCATGATGTTTGAATATTGCAACAGGGTATGTCTCCGGGACCGGATCAGGTGTTCCGGGGAATGTAATGGTATCATATAAAGTCACTATCTTT
>DATKUS010000284.1:0-7284 GCA_035530535.1 Bacteroidales bacterium | reverse complement strand
CCCAGCCGAAAAACTCATTGTAGTCACCCTCGGGAATGACACTTACCGTGTTGTCATAGAACCCCAGCGATCCGTCTGCACCGATTGCTTTTCCGGTAAGTATATTGCCGCTGATGACACGCATCCTGCCATCCCTGAGGTTTGATTTGAGGATATTCCTGACGGAGGCCCCCGGTTTTATCCTGTGATACTTCGGATGAAGCACCCCCTGGCCGGCAAGGGTAATGATGCGCTCACGGTCATAGACACCCGTTGCAAAGAGACGTCCCAATGCAACCGTGTCCTGTATATCGATATACCATACCACCTCGCCTTTGGAAACCGGATCAATGTGGTGTATCTGGACACCAATATTTCCTGCAGGATGTGGGCCTGAGAAACTGTGCACCTCAACATTCTGAAGGTTTTTGACCTCTGCCACCCTCGACCCGTCGGCATCAAATGAAAGATGAATCTTGCCGTCAGTAAGCATTGAAAGTGCATTGATACCCGTCTGAAGGTGATTCCCGTGGGTATTGGCCATGACGAAATCAAGGTCCGGAGCCAGTGGCGCAGTGTCAAAGGCAGATATGAAAATTGCCTTGGGCACACCGGCAGACCTTGCCACGATATGATAAGGCCTCTGCCGCAATAAAGGCCACAGACCCGACTCAAGCATCCTGCTCTTCACCTGCTCACGGGTAATGTTTAATGGATCAACGGCAGGTCCGAAACTTTCCTTTTCATTCCCCTCCTGCTCAATGACAACCTCAAGCAACAGCCTCTTTTCTCCCCTGACTACTTCCTTTACAACACCGCTCACCGGTGAGGCATACTTTATCTCGGGAAAACTCTTGTCATAAAAAATAGTGGTGCCAGCTTTGACCCTGTCTCCATCTTTTACCACAGGTTTTGCCGTCAGACCCTCAAAATCGGCAAACCTGACCCCATAACGGGTCACAGCTGTCTCAGGAAAAAGTATCTTCTCGGCTTTACCTGCAAGCTTGATATTCAAGCCCTTACGCAATCTGATTGGTGATGACATATTTGATTCCTCTTAATGCGGGTTTTGATCATGCAATATTAATATATTGTTATTCTTTTCACAGAAATATATGACATAAATCACACAATTTTGCTTTTTTGTTGGCTCGCCCGAAAGTACGGCAGGATATTTGTATTTTTAAACCGGCTTAAATATTAGCTGCAGCGGAAGCACATGATAAGAATATTTGTTTTATCGATATCATTTTTAATATTCCCTCTCTTTTGTCTTTCCGGACAGGATAATTCCATATGCGACTTTGCATCGGAAAATGTAAAGAGTGTATGGTTTGAGAAGGAGGACTGGCGGATCACCTATCCTGTTTTAACACTTAACAGCGATGAGCAGCTGGCACTTCACTTTGATATTATCGACGGGGACTATGGCTCATTGTCATACAGGATAATTCATTGTGACCGCAACTGGAACAACTCTGATCTCTTCGCCAGTGATTACCTGGAAGGATTTGAAGAGAACCGGATAACATCCTATGAAGCTTCATTCAATACTACTGTCAGCTATACCCATTATATACTCAGGCTGCCCAATGAGGATATTCATCTCAAAATATCAGGTAACTACCTTGTCAGTATTTATCCCGTCGGCGAATCAGAAAATCCTTTGCTGACCAGGAGATTCTATGTTCATGAAGGCGTCACAAATACAGGCGTGACCTTCCGCAGGCCCATGAAGCCCGGGAAAACTGAAAGCCATCAGCAACCGGAGATAACTGTATCAACAGGATCACTGAGGATAAATGATCCATACCGCGACGTCACTCTTTCAATATTGCAGAACGGCAGGCCTGACAGGGCGAAGATGAACCTGGTACCTGACTTTGTCGGGAACGGCAGGATTGAATACAACTCTCTCTCTGACAAGACACTTTTTCCCGGCGATAATGAGTTCCGCTTCTTCGATATAAAAACCATCAGACAAAAGAGACAGAATGTCAGGGCTATTGAATACTTCACAGGGAACTACCATGTCTTTCTGCTGCCTTCTGAAGACCGCGAATTCAAACAGTATTTTTCCTCTGAAGACTTTAACGGCAAGTACTGGATTGCCATGGAGGAGAGTGATACTCCCGACAGGGATGCTGATTATGTTTATGTCTATTTCACCCTGCCCGTCTCAGCAGAGGTTAAGGGAGGATCAGTCTACGTTTCAGGAGCGTTCACCGACTGGTCTTACGGACCCCTCAACCGGATGACATATAATATTTCAAAAGGATCATATGAGGCTGTTCTGCTGCTGAAGCAGGGATGGTATAACTATGAGTATGACTTTGTGCCTGACCGGAGCGGTCAGCCTGAAGGATTTTATTTTGAGGGAAGTCACTACGAGACAGAAAATGACTACCTGATCCTCACCTATTTCCGTGACCCCACGCAAAGGTATGACCGGCTGACGGGAGCCACCGTCGTCAATACCAGGGGTAAAAAGGAGTAATTCGCCTGTTATCTGTGCTTATCAATACCGTAAAGCATATAGAAGCTATGCTCCATGGTCTTCACTATCTCTGACATGTATTCATTGACAGCTCTCTCTGAACCAGGCAGGGTATAGACAAGCGTGGTGCCAATAACTCCTGCAACAGCCCTGCTGATAAGAGCTCCGGGTTTTTCCATCCCGTATTTTACCCTTATCATCTCCATGATACCGGGGAGCTCTTTGGTAAGCTGCGGTCTTATGACATCAACAGTAATATCCCGCGGACCTATTCCTGTGCCGCCAGTGGTGATTATGAGATTCCAGGCAGCCGCTCCCGCGATGAGCTTGTGAAGGATGCCGGCATCATCGGGGATGATCTCGGTTATTATTTCACTGTCCCATCCTGCGGATGCCATCACATTTCTGACGTGCCTCACAACCGCAGGACCGCTGAGATCTTCATACTCTCCCCTCGAGGCTCTGTCGCTCAGCGTTATGACGAGCACCCTGAATTTTTCAGGCAATGTCATGTTTTTCTTTATTTATAAGAGTCACATCACTAATAATCATGGTTTTATCAACCGCCTTGCACATATCATAGACCGTCAGCAGCGCCACGGTGACGGCTGTCAGCGCTTCCAT
The DNA here is from genome assembly GCA_035530535.1 of Bacteroidales bacterium. Taxonomy (GTDB): domain Bacteria; phylum Bacteroidota; class Bacteroidia; order Bacteroidales; family VadinHA17; genus SR-FBR-E99. Next base: position 4,184 of record DATKUS010000284.1, on the reverse strand, counting down.
TTCAACGCCTGTCCGGCCCGTGCAGTGCACGGTGCTGACAGCGGTGGCACCCTGGTCATCCGTTGCCATTGTGACCCTTACCTGATCAAGTGTAATGTTATGGCAGAGGGGTATCAGCTCACTGCATTTCTTTGCAGCCTGTATGCCTGCTATCTCGGCAACAGTGAGAACATCGCCCTTCTTCATCAGGTTTTCCTTTATCAGACGCACGGTCTCAGGCTTCAGGTTGATCCTGCCTGAAGCAGTAGCAATGCGTTGCTGAACAGGTTTATTGCCTGTATCAACCATGTGAGCCCTGCCGCTCTCATCAGTGTGTGTCAGCTTTCCCATTTCTCAGCCTCCTATATTATAAAAACCATTACTCTTATTTGATGTGCCGGCCTGCGGTTTATTTCCCAATGCCCGGATTATGGATTCATGTGAGCCCAGCTCCCTGACACTGAATCCCATGTCACTGAAGAGGCATGGCTTCACTGTCCCCTCGGGTGTAAGCCGAAGCCTGTTGCACTTTGCACAGTTGCCTCCGCTGCCGCCGTGAACCACCGAAAAGCTTCCGTTGGCAAGATCCATCTGCCTGATGAAACGCACCTCCAGGCCGTTCTTCATGCTGTATTCGGCAACCATCCGAGCATCATCCTCATCAGGCGTGCTCTTGATCACACAGTTGATCTTGACGGGATTAAGTTCCACCTCCTTAGCTGCTTTGATACCCTGCAGTACTTCGTTGATATCACCTCCGCGCGTCACATACCTGAACTTTTCAGGATCCAGGGTGTCAAGACTTACATTCACTCTCATCAGCCCTGCCTTTGCCAGATCACCCGCATACTCTGCCAGCCTTGTGCCGTTGGTGGTCATGGAGAGGTCTGTGATGCCGTCAATGTCTGCCAACATTGCAACCAGCAATGTCACATTCTTTCTTACCAGAGGCTCTCCGCCGGTGATCCTCACCTTGGTGATACCCATGCTCACCGCCTCACGCGTAAAAGCGGTTATCTCATCAAAAGTCAGTATATCATCATGCCGCAGTAGCGTGATACCCTCCTCGGGCATACAGTAGCGACATCTCAGGTTGCATCTGTCAGTGACAGAGATGCGCAGATAGTTTATATTCCTGTTAAATCTGTCTAACACTTACCGGTTCTCCTTTTTGTATCCAACTCTGTCCCTGAGGTATAGCAATGATACCCCATGCCTGCGGCATAGCCGTTATATGTGTTGAGCCATGGTATTCAATGGGCACAGCCTCACCCTCCTTATTGAGTGTCACCGGTATCCATGCCATGCGTCCGGCTCTCTTTCTTGACCAGTCGGCCCCGAGAAGAAGCATTACAGGCAATACTTCAGCAGTCACTCCCATCATTTTTGCTATCAGGGGTCTTACGGTGATCTCAAACTGAACAAATGTTGAAACAGGGTTGCCTGGTAGTCCGAACACAATCTTCCTGTTGCCTGTGCAGAAGGTAAGAGGCTTGCCGGGCTGCACGGCCACCTGGTCAAAATGGATCGTCAGTCCCATTGAGGTGATCACCTGCGGGACAAAATCAAAGTCGCCCGCCGATACGCCGCCTGAGATGAGCACCATATCATTCTCGCTGACAGCCTTTCTCAGCAGTTGTTCTGTTGAAGCCACGTCGTCTGCAGCGATGCCATAATATCTTGCCTCAGCGCCGGCCCTGGCAACCTGTGCCATCAGCTGCCATCCATTGCTATTGCGGATCTGCGCTTCGGCCGGCACCTTATCCGGTTCAACAAGTTCATTCCCGGTGCAGACCACACCAACTTTTACCCTGCAGCCCACTGTCACGGTTGTTGCTCCTGCCATGGCCATCACTGCGACGTCCTGGGGCCTTATAAAACGTCCGGCAGTAAGGATCGTCTCGCCCTTCCTCACATCCTCGGCAGTCTTTGCTATGTTCTGTTTCCCTTCTTTTCCTGTAAATCGCACTGTGCCGTCCTCCACGGTCTCTGAATCTTCAAGCATGAAGATATAATCTGCTCCGTCGGGCACCGCAGCTCCTGTCATGATGCGGGAGCATGTGCCCGGGGTAACCACTTCTGACGGCATTCTGCCTGCAGCGATTGTCTCCAGTACTTTCAGTGCTGTGCCGAGATCTTCATGACGGCATGCGAAACCGTCAACGGAACTTCTGTTCCATGGCGGTATATTCATGTCACTTTTGACGGCTGATGCCAGGACGCGTCCCGGGGATTCCGTGAAGGGTATGCTCTCTGTTCCTGTGGGGAACGATGCTTCCATCACAATTTTGTATGCCTCTTCGAATTTTAACATATTCAGAATGATTGATATTTTGTTTCTTCCGTCTCGCCTACCTGCCTGAGGGCTTCAGGGGAAAATGAGACGATAACCTTCTCCCCTGTCTTAAATGCATTCTGCTCCATATCGCGGTGGGTAATATCGACATAAATAAAGTCACCTGCATCCACCGTTATTTCAAAGCCGGTAGCAGAGGGAACTATATCTTCAATAACACCCCTTATATTATTAAATTGTATGCCCACGGCACCCTGACGTGACATCAGTATCTCTGTGCTGCCCAGAATTACCAGTCCTGATGCAGGATAATCCCCCGGCATCAGCTTGAACTTGGTGGTTTTCTCGGTGATGCCTGACCACATCTTCCCGGACTTGATAAAGGTGACCCTGAAAAAGTTCTTGATGCCTGCATACCTTGCCACGAACCTGTTAACGGGGTGATTGAACACTTCGAGGGGTGCGCCCTCCTGTATTATCTTCCCGTTGTGAATGACACCCACCCTGTTAGCAAGGCTTATGGCCTCGTCAAAGTCGTGCGTCACATGTATTATTGTCTGGCCGGCTCGGTTAAGACGTCGCAGCATGCGGCGTATGCTGTCCTTGAGACTGGCATCTACAGAGGCCATAGGCTCATCAAGAAGGAGCACGGCAGGGTCGGTGACCAGCGTGCGGGCCAGGGCTACGCGCTGTTTCTCACCTCCGGAGAGGAGGTCAGGCTTTCGCGTCAGAAGATGGGTAATGTTCATCTCCTTCGCTTCCCGTTCAACCCTCATGACAACTTTCTTCCTGTCTAAATGTCTTATAACGAGAGGGTATGCGATGTTCTCCCTGACGGTATAATGTGGAAAGAGGGCAAAGTCCTGGAAGACAAGCCCGATATTTCTATCCTGTACCCTTTTTCCCGTTATTTCCTTGCCCTCGAGGAATATCTTTCCGCTGTCAGGCATGGTGAGTCCGCTGATGAGTTCCAGCAGTTGAGTCTTGCCGGCTCCTGACCGTCCAAGCAGGACATAGTAGTCACCGCGTCGGATCTCCAGCGAAATATCCCTGAGGGCAAATGCCCCGAGCCGCAGGTTCAGTTTTTCAGTCCGCAGCATCGTCCTCCCATTTAATGAATGAAATGCGTCGTTCTGTCGCCAGGAACCTGAAAAGGATGAAGAAGAACATTGCCACAAGGATAAAGATTATTGAGGCTGGACGTGCATAGTTGATGCCGTAGGTGTTGAAACGCTCATAGATGAGCACCGGAGCAATCATGGGGTGATAGGCAATGATGACCACGGCGCCGAACTCGCTCATGCCGCGGGCGAACATCATTATGAATCCGGAGACGATAGATCTCCACGCCAGTGGCGTTGATATGGTGAAGAATATCCTGGCGGGTGAGGCGCCGAGTGTGAGGGCGGCTTTCTCAATTCTCTCAGGCACAGCAGCAAAGCCGTCGCGGGCGGCATTGATAAGAAAGGGCAGGCTTACGAAAGCCATGGCCAGGGCTATGCCGGCAGCATTATTGACAAGCATGATGCCCGCCTTCTGCGCCACGCCACCCAGGAGTCCCTCGCGAGAGATGAAGCCCAGCAGCGCAATGCCGGCGGCAGTATGAGGCAATACCACAGGCAGGTCAATGATACCCTGTACCACCTTCTTGAAGGGGAAGCTCTTGCGGGCCATGATCCAGGCCAGCGGCACAGCACCGACGGCAAAGAAAAGGGTGGCCGAGAAAGCTATGGACAGGGTGAGCCAAATGCTCCGCTGCACCTCATGGTCAGCAGCGGTCTTAAAGATCTCCCCAAACGATGAGTCGATAAACATCCCTGCCAGAGGGGCAATGATAAACAGCAGCACCAGTGCGGCGAGTACCATGAAGACCCAGTTGAATACGGAATGTCTCTTCATCCTATTCTAC
>DATKUS010000283.1:0-2407 GCA_035530535.1 Bacteroidales bacterium | reverse complement strand
TTGGAAAACTCTCCAAGGAACTCGGCCCAATGAGACGGGATGAAAAGTTTGTCATCATCACGGTTCTGGGTGCTATAGCAGTAATGTCAATGCAGTCCTTTGTCCCTGCTTTAAAGCCATTAGACAGGGCAGCTATCATGCTCGTATCAACGCTTCTGTTTTTCCTGTTCAAGGTACTGACTGTAAAAGAGCTTGAAGACATTCCATGGAACATCATTCTCCTTTTCAGCGGCGCCATCAGCATTGGTTTCTGTCTCTGGCAGACAGGAGCTGCCCAGTGGCTGGCAGTCAACTGGCTCGTCATGTTTCAGCATGCTCACTGGCTTGTCTTTGTCTTAAGTATCGCAACATTCGTATTGATCATGACGAACTTCATTATGAACGTTGCTGCCATAGCTATTTCCTTACCTGTTTCACTGGTTATAGCTCCATATTTAGGGGTTGCTCCTGATGTCATTTTCTATTCCTCACTCATGACCGCAGGGATGCCGTTTGTATTACTTATAGGAGCCGCTCCCAATGCTATCGCCTATGAATCAAAACAATTTAGCACAGGTGAATTTTTCAGACATGGTTTGCTCCTGAGTGTTGTTCTTGTAGCATTCATCGGGGTAGCCATACTTACCTTCTGGCCGGTGATGGGAATGCCGATAACACTAAAATAGATTAGAGAATAACCCCTCCTCACACTCCTCCCCTTATAATTTAAGGGGAGGATAGGTGGGCGCGGCTGAAGGGGGATTTTAAGAAGACAAGAACAGTATCACAAAATTGCAAACGTTATTCGGAGGGATTATGAAACGAATTTCTTTCTGGATTCTCGCGGCAGTCATTGCAGCAGCATTTCATCTGTCTTTCCCTGATATGTCTTTTGCGACGGAAGAGACCAAGGAAGGGGTTAAAGCAACTGGCGATACGTTTTTCATCTCAGGTACGGTCATTGACTATCATAAGGAACCGGTAAAGGAAGCTCATGTCCGAATTCTTGTCAACGGACAGCCTCAAAAGATCATAGTGGAGCATGAAGAGGCAGAGGAGACGGAAACATCCTCGCAAGGCACCTATCAGTTATCATTCAACCTTACTCCTCAAAAGATTGATACTTCTAAAGTCCAGATTGAAGTCAGTAAAACAAGCTTTGCAAAAACAACGATCGATCTAAAAAAAGAGGATTTCGCTCAAAAGGGGCAGCACTTCTTTTCGGTCAGGGAAATTAAGATTTCACCCTGGCTTGGCCCTGCCTTTTATATTGCAACCGGGGTATTTTTGATCATTTATATGCTTATATCCTTTGAGCTTTTACACAGGACGATCGCGGCAATGTTAGGGGCTGCAATAATGTTATTAATTACCTATACCCTGGGCACCCTGAATTCTGAATACCACATCATTTCCTTTGAGAGGGCAATGCAAGCAATAGACATGAACGTCATCTTCCTCCTCATGGGCATGATGATCATCGTTGGGATATTGAAACACACAGGGGTATTTCAGTGGTGCGCCTATATCTCATTCAAGCTGGCACGGGGCAATGTTATGATGCTTGCGATTATTTCGATGATTTTTATTGCAGTTACCTCAGCATTTCTTGACAATGTGACGACGATGCTCCTCTACACCCCTGTCCTGATAGAGATTGCTTTGGCATTAAAGATCTCACCGCTCATCCTTTTAATCCCCGGCATTATGGCCTCGAATGTCGGTGGCACCGCAACCCTTATAGGAGACCCCCCGAACATCATGATAGGCTCTTACACCGGCTTCACGTTTATGATGTTTGTTCAGAACCTGACGCTCGTATGCATCCTGGCAATGGTAGCTCTTGTTATCTACAACAAGTTTTTCTATTCAAAGGCCTACGCAAAAGGCAAGGTTGAAGATGTTGACAAATTTATTGCACTTTTGAGAGAACAATACAAGATTACGGATAAAACACTCCTCGGGTATGGTCTTTTTGTCGTTGGACTGGTTGTCGCCTTCTTCCTCACCCATGGATTCTGGCATATGGAGGTTTGTATCCCTGCGCTGGCCGGCGCCGGTATCCTCTTTACCTACAGCATCCTGACCAAGAAGGTCAAGATGCTGGAACTCATCGAAAAAGACATTGAATGGACAACGCTTCTCTTCTTCATATTCCTCTTTATCATCGTTGGATCAGTTGCAGAGACAGGACTTCTGTCATGGATTGCCGACCAGGTATTGGATCTGTCAGGAGGAGAACTGGTGAAGGCAGTTGCCCTAATCCTCTGGGTTTCGGCAATCATGAGCGCCTTTGTAGATAACATCCCGTTCACCGCCACTATGCTGCCGATTACCGCCTATCTCACAAAGGTAATCCCGGGAGCTGCTGACGACAACGTGCTTTGGTGGGCGCTGGCACTCGGGGCATGTCTTGGCGGTAACGGAA
>DATKUS010000282.1:0-11419 GCA_035530535.1 Bacteroidales bacterium | reverse complement strand
CAGAAGTAATTATAAGATCTTCATTTAAAACTATTCTCTCTCCCTTTCATATGGGATGAAGCCGTCTGCAAGCGTCCAGATAGAAATAAGCGGTAATCTCTACCAGGAGACCTCCTCGGGAGATGGTCAATATGACGCTTTTATGAAGGCTCTCAGGATTATTTATGACAAGCTCGGGAAGGATCTTCCTTTACTGACTGACTATCAGGTCTCTATACCGCCCGGCGGAAAGACAGACGCACTTGTTGAAACTGTTATCACCTGGGATCACGATGGAAATGAATTCCGAACCAGGGGCCTTGATGCCGACCAGACTGAGTCTGCAATAAAGGCTACTGAGAAAATGCTGAATATAATAGAGAATAAAGTAAACACTTTACCTGACAGATCTTTAACAAGAGCAACTTATGAAATTTAAAATAGCCGTTTTACCCGGTGACGGAATCGGGCCTGAGATTATTGAACAGGCAAAAAAAACTGTACTTGCAGTCTGTGAGAAATTCAATCATGAAGTAAATTTCACAACTGGTCTTGTAGGTGCAGCAGCTATCGACCAGACCGGTTCACCCTTACCTGATGAAACACTCAATCTGTGCAAGTCATCAGATGCAATTCTTTTCGGGGCAATAGGTGATCCAAAATATGATGGCAATCCCTCATTAAAGGTAAGGCCTGAACAAGGTCTTCTGGCCATGCGAAAAGAGCTTGGCTTATACGCAAACATAAGACCGGTAACCACTTTCCCTGCCCTGACAGATATGTCTCCTCTTAAGGCAGAGATTGTCCGTGGTGTTGACATAATAATGGTACGGGAACTTACAGGAGGTATCTATTTCGGTAAACCCCAGGGCAGATCCGAAGATGGAAATACTGCATATGATTCGTGTGTCTACTCTCGTTTTGAGATTGAAAGGGTATTGAGAGTTGCATGTGATATTGCGATGTCACGCAAACGAAAGCTTACTGTGATTGACAAGGCTAATGTACTGGCTACCTCAAGACTGTGGCGCGAGACAGCAATAGAGACTTCAAAGGAGTACCAGGGTCTTGAGGTTGATTTCATGTTCGTTGATAACGCCGCCATGCAGCTGATACAGAACCCACGCAGATTCGATGTAATAGTTACTGAGAATATGTTTGGTGACATTCTTTCGGATGAAGCGAGTGTTATTACAGGGTCACTCGGTTTACTTCCATCTGCATCAATCGGATTATTAACATCGGTTTTTGAGCCTATTCATGGTTCCTATCCGCAGGCAGCAGGGGAAAATATCGCCAATCCCCTGGGAACCATACTGTCCGCAGCAATGATGTTTGATATAGCGTTCAATCTTAAAACGGAAGCTGAGGCCATAAGAGCTGCCGTTATAAGTTCCATTGACAATGGCTTCGTTACCGAAGACCTGAAAAGTCATAATCCGAAAACAACCTCTGAGGTAGGTGACCGCATCGCTGAACATATCTTAAGATTGTGATCATACTTTAATGAGCGCCGATGGAGAGAAATGGACAATTCACAACTCCGCCGGAAAGAATGGCAAAAGCTCGGAACAGAAATAAAATTTTTTATCACTAAATGACATTTAATTAAGGATTTTTACTTTCTTTGCATTGATATATTAACAATATGTATTCAATAGCCTTACATCATCATTTCCATACTTGCTCTCAGGCGATAAGGAAGTGATATGTGTTAGATTAAAAAATATCATGAACCCGTCTGAGCAGATCAGGCGGGTTTTTTATTATCCCCGGTTTGATCAGGCACATCTGAAGAATAAATGAGTGAACTTAAAATTGCAATTCAAAAAAATGGACGTTTAAGTGACAACTCCCTCCGGTTGCTTGGAGAGTGTGGAATAAAAATCTCAAACGGCCCCAGCATCCTTAAGACAAAGGCCATGAACTTCCCTGTTGAACTGCTCTTCCTCCGGGATGATGACATCCCTCAGTATGTTGAGAAGCAGGTTGCAGATGCAGGCATCCTGGGTGAGAACATGGTGTATGAGAGAGCCAAAGGGATACAGATACTTGATCAGCTCGGCTTTGCTCACTGCCGTCTATGTCTTGCCATACCAAAAGACAAGGAATACGAAGGGCCGGGCTACTTCATGAACAGGAAGATAGCTACAAGTTACCCCAGGCTTCTGACCTCCTTTCTTGAAAAAAACAATATACATGCTGAGATTGAGGAGATAAGCGGAAGTGTGGAGATAGCACCCGGAATAGGCCTTGCTGACGCTGTATGTGACATCGTGAGTTCCGGCAGCACACTTATGACAAACGGACTGCGGGAGGTGGAGACCATTATCAGGAGCCAGGCTGTTATCATCGCAAACAAGAACCTCAGCATCGGAAAACAGGAGATTCTTGATAAACTGTTGTTCAGGATAAGGGCAGTTAAAAATGCCCGTGAAAACAAATATATTCTTCTGAATGCACCTGAGCAGGCCATTCCGGAGATATGCCGTATCCTTCCCGGAATGAAGAGTCCTACAATCCTTCCCCTGGCAGAGAAAGGATGGTACAGTCTTCACTCAGTAGTAAAGGAAGATGAATTCTGGGAACAGATAAACCAGCTGAAAAAAGCCGGAGCAGAGGGTATTCTGGTAATACCCATAGAAAAAATGATAGTGTGATGAAGAGAATTCTGCTGCCACCCAGATCGATGTGGGAACCACTGTGCATGCGTCCCGAAGCAGAGAGCGCAGACCTGGATGATACAGTAAAAAGTATTGTCAGAAGTATCAGAGAAAGGGGAGACAGTGCAGTGCGCGATATGTCAACTGCCTTTGACGGTTATGTAACCGAAAGTCTGAAGGTGATCCCGGAAGAGATAACCATGGCTGCACAACTGGTCCCTGAAAATCTCAGGGATGCACTTGAGAAGGCCAAAATTAACATAGAAACATTTCACTCGACTCAACTTACAGCAGAACAGGCAGTTGATATATCTGCCGGAGTACGATGCTGGAGAAGGAACGTTCCCATTGAGAGTGTGGGCCTTTATATCCCGGGGGGTAATGCGCCTCTCTTCTCCACTGTGCTAATGCTTGCAATACCCGCCATAATAGCAGGATGTAAGAAGATCGTAATGTGCACACCGCCGGACCGAAATGGCAATATTAATCCTGCAATATTATATGCAGCTCTTATCACCGGAATAACGGATATTTATAAGATAGGCGGGGCGCAGGCCATTGCTGCCATGGCCTACGGCACTGAGAGCGTACCACGGGTATATAAGATATTCGGGCCCGGGAACCGTTACGTCACCAGGGCCAAGGAACTGGTGCAACAAGACGGTATTGCCATTGATATGCCGGCAGGCCCCAGTGAATTGATGATCATTGCTGATGCCCGGGCAAACCCTGAATTTGTAGCAGCAGACCTCCTCTCCCAGGCAGAACACGGACCAGACAGCCAGGTGACCCTGCTGACGGATAACGAGATGCTCCTGAAAAACATAATGGCTGAGGTTAAAAAACAACAGCATAAGTTGCCACGAAAAGAAATTATTGAAAGGTCCCTGGAAAACAGCCTTTTCATCCTCCTGCACTCTCCGGACGAATGTATTGATTTTAGCAACGCTTATGCTCCCGAACACCTCATCATCGCTACCGCCAATACATCCGTACTGGCAGAAAGAGTGATCAATGCAGGATCTGTGTTCCTGGGAGAATATAGCTGTGAGAGTGCCGGGGACTATGCCAGCGGAACAAATCACACTCTGCCCACAAACAGATATGCACGAAACTACAGTGGCCTCTCCGTAGAGAGCTTCGTAAGAAAAATAACTTTTCAGGAGATAACTGAAGAGGGTATCCGAGAATTGGGCCCGGTGATACAGACAATGGCTTCTGCGGAGGGCCTTGAAGGCCATAAAAATGCAGTAACTGTAAGATTAAATAAGTTGAGTAATGACAGACCTAAATAAGCTGGTAAGAGAGAATGTGAAAGCCCTGGTACCTTATTCATGTGCCAGGGATGAGTTCCGTGGGAAAGCAGGCATATTTCTTGACGCAAACGAAAACCCGTACGGAAAACTCAACAGGTACCCTGATCCGCACCAGAGTGAACTTAAGAGCGCTGTCTCGAAACTCAGGGGAATAGCTGAGGCAAACATTTTTATCGGCAACGGCAGCGATGAGATAATAGACCTGTGCTACAGGATCTTCTGTAATCCGGGAACTGATAAAGCCCTTATATTCTCTCCCTCATACGGCATGTATGAGGTGGCTGCTGCCATAAATGATGTTAAGATCATCAGAGTGCCTCTGAACGTGAACTTTCAGATTGACATGGAAGCCCTGTTACCCTTCCTGAACAATGAATCCCTCAAGCTGATCTTCATCTGTTCTCCAAATAACCCTACGGGAAACTGCATGAAGAAAGCTGATATAAAATCTATCCTGTCTCAATTCGAGGGTATCGTAATAGTAGATGAAGCCTATAATGACTTTAATGATCATACTTCATTTATCCATATGATTGGCAAGTATTCAAACCTTATAGTAATACAGACATTCAGCAAAGCACTGGGTCTCGCTGCAGCAAGAATAGGCATGGCTTTCGCTGATGAAGCCATAATCGGCTTTCTCAATAAGATAAAACCACCTTATAATGTCAGTGTCCTTAACCAGAGAGCGGCATTGAAAAGATTGAACTCCATATCTGAGACAGAGGATCAGATAAAGAGAATAAGAAAAGAACGTGATAGACTCTCTTTTGACCTTCAACAACTTGGAATTGTCATAAAGATATATCCTTCAGATTCCAATTTCCTGCTGGTAAAGGTCACCGATGCAACTTCTATCTATAACGAGCTGGTTGACAACAGGGTAATTGTCAGGAACAGGACGACGATTGTTGACAACTGTCTTCGGATAACAGTAGGAACAAGGTACGAAAACAGCAGGCTTGTCAAAGTATTAAAAAACATTACAATATGAAGAAAGTACTGTTTATTGACAGAGATGGAACTATAATCACTGAGCCGGCAGATGAACAGGTTGACAGTTTTGAGAAACTCGAATTTATTCCGGGTGTTATATCAGCTCTGTCAAAAATATGCCATGAGCTCGATTATGAGCTGGTGATGGTGACAAATCAGGATGGCCTTGGCACCGTTGCATTCCCGGAAGAGGCTTTCCGCCCGGTTCACAATAAAATGCTGCAGATATTGCAGGGGGAGGGTATATCATTCTCTGCGGTATTTATTGATAATACACTTGAATGTGAGAATGCTCCCACACGAAAACCCGGCACGGCCATGCTGGTGAGATACCTCTCAGATGGTGTTGATCTGTCACAGTCCTTTGTAATCGGGGACAGACTTACGGATATCGGGCTGGCTATGAATCTGGGTTGCCAGGCTGTTTATTTCAGTAAAGAACAGTCACCTGATGCCCTTTTCAACACCACAAACTGGAAAGAAATTTATAACTACCTGCATGCCATTCCCCGAAAAACCAGGGTTGTAAGGGTCACATCAGAGACGTCAGTGACAGTTGAACTCAACCTTGACGGAACAGGAGCGAACCGGATATCTACCGGATTAGGATTCTTCAATCACATGCTTGAACAAGTAGCAAGACATGGCCAGATCGACCTTTCAATCAATGTTACAGGAGACCTGGCTGTTGATGAACATCATACAGTGGAAGATGTCGCTCTTTGTCTTGGCGAAGCCCTTTGGAAAGCCCTGGGTGGGAAGAAGGGAATTGAGAGATATGGTTTTATGTTGCCGATGGATGACTCACTTGCGCAGGTAGCCATTGACCTTGGAGGAAGAGCCGGGCTTGTATGGAATGTGCACTTCATCCGCGAAAAGATCGGGGAGATGCCCACAGAGTTGTTTTACCATTTTTTTAAGTCATTCAGTGACACTGCTATGTGTAATCTTAATATTAAAGCTGAAGGCGTGAATGAACATCATATGGCGGAGGCTCTCTTTAAAGCATTTGCCAGGGCACTAAGAATGGCAGTGAGACAGACAGGTAGTGGTATCCTGCCAACAACGAAAGGCATATTATGATCGCTATCCTGAAATATAACGCCGGCAATATTAAATCGGTGCAGAATGCACTCTGCCGTCTTGGCTATGATTCCATACTAACCGATGACAAAGAGGAACTGGCTGCGGCACACAAAATCATTATCCCCGGTGTGGGCGAGGCCGGATCCGCAATGAAATATCTGAAAGACAGAGGATTAGATAAAGCCATTCCTTCCATGAGACAACCGGTACTGGGGATCTGTCTCGGACTGCAACTCATGTGTCGCTACTCTGATGAGGGAGACACACAATGCCTGGGTATTTTTGATGCGGTGATTAAAAGGTTCCCGGCATCAGGAACGGTGCCTCATATGGGATGGAACAATTTTACATCATTGAATGGAGCCCTGTTCAGGAGTATTAACCCGGAGGATAATGTCTTTTACGTACATAGTTATTATGCTGAGATATCTCAATCTACTACGGCCGTCTGTGATTATATAGTGCCCTTCAGCGCTGCAATGCAAAAAGATAATTTCTATGCCACCCAGTTTCATCCGGAGAAATCTGCTGAGACAGGGGCTCTGATACTTAAAAACTTCATGGAACTATGAAAATAATTGTAGCACTTGATATCCTTGACGGAAAATGTGTCCGACTGACAAGGGGTGATTATTCAACAAAAAAGATCTATAATGAGAACCCACTTGAAATGGCACGACAGATTGAAGATCATGGCCTTGAATACATCCATCTTGTTGACCTTGACGGAGCCAGAAAAAGACATGTGGTCAATCACCGGATACTTGAGGAATTAGCTGTTAAGACATCTTTGAACATTGATTTCGGAGGAGGGATAGGGTCGTATGATGACTTGAAAATTGCTTTTGAATGTGGCGCCATGAAGGTTACATGTGGTACTATAGCATTCTCAGACCCGCCACTCTTCCTTGAATGGATGGCCGAAATGGGGCCTGACAAGATAATCCTGGGAGCTGATTGTAAAGACCGTAAACTGGTAAGTGAGGGTTGGATGAAGGACTCTGAAACGGATGTCATCAGTTATATACGCAATTATCAGTCTCACGGTGTAAAAAACATAATATGCACTGATATTGATAGAGACGGCATGCTCCAGGGACCCTCAACCGAACTCTACAAAGAGATATTGAATTTACCTGGCCTTAATCTTATCGCCAGTGGCGGCGTTTCATCAATTAATGATATAGAGACACTGAGAGAGGCGGGATGCGAAGGCGTTATTGTAGGTAAAGCTGTCTATGAGGGACGGGTGACATTAACACAGTTATGCAGGCTATGTTAAAGAAGAGAATCATACCATGTCTGGATATCAAAGACGGGCGCACCGTGAAAGGTGTGAATTTCATCGATATACGTGATGCGGGAGACCCTGTGGAGCTCGCAAAGAGATATGCAAAAGAGGGAGCTGATGAGCTGGCATTCCTGGATATTACCGCTACTGTTGAGAAACGCCGTACCCTGACAGCGCTTGTAGAAAAAATAGCTGCTGAGATAAATATCCCCTTCACCGCAGGTGGAGGCATTAATGATATTGAAGATGTGGCAATGCTACTGAATGCAGGCGCTGATAAGGTAACTATCAACTCATCAGCAGTACGATTCCCAGACCTCATCTCAGAAGTCGCCCGACGCTTTGGCAGCCAGTGTGTTGTGGTAGCAATCGACACCAGACTTGTCAATGATGATTGGTTGGTGTATCTCGATGGTGGCCGGACACAAACACAACTCAGGACCATCGACTGGGCCCTCAGGGCCGAACAGATGGGCGCCGGAGAAATACTGCTGACATCCATGAACGGTGATGGCACAAGGAGGGGATTCTCACTTGAGATAACAGCTACTGTAAGTGATTTGTTAAATATCCCGGTGATTGCCTCAGGAGGTGCAGGAAGAATGGAACATTTCAGGGAACTCTTCTCCCAGACATCATGTAGCGCAGCCCTGGCAGCAAGCATATTCCACTTCGGAGAGATTTCTGTCAACCAGCTAAAGAAATACTTGTCAATTAATAATATAGAAGTGAGATGTTGAAAATAAATTTTGAGAAAGGAAATGGTCTCATCCCGGCCATAATACAGGATAATAACACACTGCAGGTGTTGATGGTCGGCTTCATGAATGAGGAGGCTCTTAATAAGACCCGTGAAGAGGGTAAGGTGACTTTCTTCAGCAGAAGTAAAAACCGCCTCTGGACTAAAGGCGAGACATCCGGAAACTACCTGTACACAACAGACATACGCAGTGACTGTGATGATGATGCAATACTTATAAAGGTGGCCCCGGCAGGCCCTGTCTGTCATACAGGGTCTGCCTCATGCTTTAACGATGAGACAGCAAAAGGATTTGTCTATAAACTGCAACAGATTGTCAATCAGAGAATAAATGAAGATACGGAAGAATCTTATACTAACAGGCTCTTTAGAAAAGGAATGAACAAAATAGCCCAGAAAGTTGGAGAGGAAGCTGTAGAACTGGTGATAGAAGCTAAAGATGATAATATTGAACTCTTTAAAAATGAGGCAGCTGATTTGCTTTATCACTTCCTTATCTTGTTGAGAGCTAAAAATATAACACTGGAAGAAGTGGAAGAAGTGCTGCGAAAACGGCATTTGGCATCCGCAAGGGATATTCATATTTAATGCCTATTTTGAAAAATCTTTAAATAAAATCTCACTATTCATGCGTTTTAATGAAATAATAATACTTTTATGAGCGCAAATGACAACAAAATGAACATTGGACACACATACTACCACTTCAATTATTTTTTCTTTTTTCCTTTTGAAAGGAGTTGAGGGGATGATTGTGTAAAATATACCAGATATAAATATGCAAGGGTCCCGTAATCGGGGCCCTTTTTTACATTATCGGAAATGAAAATTGCTATACAGGGAGAAAAAGGAAGTTTTCACGAGGTGGCTGCGCAACAATTCTTCAGCCCTGGCACCATTGAGATAGTGCCATGTTCAACTTTTGATATTACAGTTAATTCCGTGAAGGACGGAAAGGCCGACTTTGCTGTAATGGCCATAGAAAATGCACGTTCAGGAAGTATCCTTTACAATTATACCCTGATCAGGGAGTCAGGTTTAAAAATACTGGGAGAACATAACCTAAGGGTAAAACAGAATCTTATGGCTCTTCCCGGGCAGGAGATAAGTGAAATCAGGGAAATAAGATCACATCCTATTGCCCTTGCCCAATGCATGGAATTTCTGAACCATTATCCGGGCATAACCCTTATTGAGAGTGAGGACACAGCAGGCAGCGCAAGAATTATAAGTGAGAACGGACTAAAAGGTATCGGTGCTATCGCTTCACTGAATGCAGCAAAAATTTATGGCCTCGGCGTACTTTCAGAAGGTATCGAGACATACAAAAAGAACTATACAAGATTTCTTACCATCGGGGCTAATGAAGAAGTGGATAATAACGGCAACAAAGTTTCAATATGTTTTGCAACAGGCCATAAACCGGGGTCCCTGGCTGCTGTGCTGGTCATCCTTGCTGAAATGGATGTTAACCTGTCCAAGATCCAGTCTGTCCCACGACTTAACGGAAAGTGGGAATATATGTTTTACCTTGACCTGGAGTTAAGTAAGACCAGCAGTCCCGACATGATTAAACAGGCTCTGGAAAAACATACAAGCCATCTGGAGGTATTGGGTGTTTACAATAAAGACAATTTGCTCTATGAAAGTTGAGTTAGAAATAAATTGTGTCTGATTTTTCTTTTATTTGAATATTATATTAATTTTGCATACATGAAAACAAGGACGTTATATGTCTGGCGCTGGCACAGCTTATTGAATGATGCTGTGAATCACGCTATTATATAACTCTTATAAGATATTTGTTATTAAGGCACGCCATTCACGGTGTGCCTTTTTTATTTCCCTAAACTTAAAACTATCAGACAATGGAAAAGATCAGAAAATTTTTATTAAGTGAAAATGAAATGCCACGTCAATGGTACAATATCGTGGCTGATATGCCGAACAAACCCCTGCCACCTTTGCATCCGGTCACCCGGGAACCGATAGGGCCTGAGGCTCTGGCGGCTATATTCCCAATGGAACTGATAAAACAGGAAGTCTCCCAGGAAAGGTATATTGACATTCCGGATGTGGTTCTGGATCTCTACAAGACCTACCGGCCATCCCCCATGTTCCGTGCTTATAACCTCGAGAAGGCTCTTGATACCAGGTGCAAAATTTATTATAAATATGAAGGCGGCAACTATTCAGGATCACATAAGGCAAATACTGCCATTCCCCAGGCTTATTACAATAAGATGGAAGGAATAAAGAGGATAACCACTGAAACAGGTGCAGGACAATGGGGTAGCGCAATGAGTTTTGCCTGCAACTATTTTGGCATTGAACTGCAGGTCTTTATGGTTAAGGTAAGTTATTACCAGAAGCCCGGCAGGAAGCTGATGATGAACACCTTTAATGCTACAGTGATTCCGTCACCAAGCGAACTGACAGAAGCAGGACGGGCAGTTCTGAAGGAAGACCCTGATTCTCCCGGAAGTCTTGGAATAGCAATCTCCGAGGCAATAGAGATGGCTTTAAAAGATCCTTTTACAAAATATTCACTCGGCAGCGTACTTAATCATGTCCTTCTTCACCAGACAATTATAGGGCAGGAAGCGCTCCTTCAGATGGAGAAAGCTGGCGATTATCCTGATATCGTTATAGGTTGCTTCGGTGGCGGATCTAATTTCTCCGGTATAGCCTTCCCATTCCTGCGCGAGAACCTGGTGAACGGCAAAAAAACGAGGCTCCTGACCATTGAACCTTCCTCCTGTCCAAAACTTTCCCGCGGAAAGTTCATGTACGATTTCGGAGACTCCGCCGGTTTGACACCATTATTGCCCATGTACACCCTGGGGCATAATTTTGTGCCTGAAAAGATCCATGCCGGCGGATTGAGGTATCACGGCGCAGGGGTTCTGCCAAGCCAGCTTCTCAAAGACGGACTGATAGAAGTTAAGACAAAGCTGCAGCGCGACTGCTTTGAGGCAGGTGTGACTTTTGCACGTGCCGAAGGCATTATTCCTGCACCTGAATCTAACTATGCAATTGCAGGTGTTTTTGAAGAGGCAAAAATCGCCGATAGAGAAGGCGTGCCAAGGACAATCCTTTTCAACCTGAGCGGCCACGGTAATCTTGACCTGACGTCATATGAGAAATACTTTGAAAACAACCTCCCTGATCATGAACTGACCAGTGCGGAAATTGATGATGCAATTTCCAAAATAAAATTCCCTTCCTGAAGCTCAGGAAACAGTAAAAAACGTGAGAGGCCTGTCAGAAACAAGCCTTTCATTTTTTATCTTTATTTAGTAAGCGTTCAACTGCACTTGGATGTTCC
>DATKUS010000281.1:0-3609 GCA_035530535.1 Bacteroidales bacterium | reverse complement strand
AAACAGGTAAATTCCCTGTAAAACGTCAGCCTGCTTGATGAATACCGAGCGGAGGATCCGATCCCATGACCAGTGCTGGTTCAACGGTCTCTCTGCCGGATCAAGATCGTCAACCGTCCTGTTTGCCTTGTCCAAATAACCGTCCTGCTGCAGGAAGATCCCCAGGTCATGATGGGATGGGAGATACATGCTCTGAATTATCTCTTTCCACTGCTTCAATTCCCTGTCCGGATCAAGATGAGTACGGGTAATTACAGAGTTGTATTTCACAGGACTGATACTCCTGAGCCATTCAAGACTGGCGGAAGTATATTTAAGGGTCCAGGTTGCAAGAGTATTGGTGTACCAGTTGTTGTTTACGTTGTTTTCATATTCATTAGGGCCGGTAACACCCAGGATAACATATCTCTTCTTCTCCTCTGACCAGTTGCAACGCTGTGTCCAGAACCGCGAAATGGCGACAAGCACTTCAAGACCGTATTCTGCCAGGTAGTTTTTATCACCGGTGTGTCTTATGTAGTTATATATTGCGAAGGCTATGGCGCCGTTGCGGTGTATCTCTTCAAAGGTGATCTCCCACTCATTATGGCACTCTTCACCGGTCATGGTGACCATCGGATATAGGGCAGCCCCACCGGTAAAACCCAGTTTGCCGGCATTCTCAATTGCCCTTCCCAGTTGTTTGTATCTGTACAGCAATAGGTTGCGTGCAACATGTGTATCGCTGGTACTGAGATAGAAAGGAAAGACAAATGCTTCTGTATCCCAGTAAGTGCTGCCACCGTACTTTTCACCCGTGAAACCCTTGGGCCCGATATTCAGCCGGGGGTCCTCGCCTGTATAGGTCTGGTTCAGCTGAAAGATATTAAACCTGATACCCTGCTGCGCCTTTATGTCTCCTTTGATAATTATGTCACCCCGTTCCCATTTTTCGTTCCAGGCATTTTTGTGGCTCTCAAGCATCGCGTCAAATCCTTTACGTGCTGACTCACCTGCCGTTTTCATGGCTCGCTGTGCAATTCCTTCCGACGGATGATTCATGGAAGAGAGTACAGCTACATATTTGAAGATCTCAAGGGTCTCTTCCGAATGATAAAGGTGCTTGAAAGTGCATGCAGCAAAATCTCTGTCCGTCATCGGCGTTATAATATCATCAACAGGCTTGCCGTCAATGAAAAAAGCATTCTCCATGGCAGTTGCCACGATGAATCCTGTTTTGCGTGTCTGCGCTGTCACGACTGCGCATGGTCCTTCTGACTCAGCCGATTCGTTCTCCCAGAACTTTTCACCGTAATTGGCATCCTCATTATATACATCGGCGTCAAGGTATGGCTTTATTACTACCACTCCGTCACCGCCCGTTATATTAACAGAGTATCTGATAACGGCTGTTTCGGGATCACTCATTGAGAGGAACCTGCATGCCGTCACCTCCACGGTACGGCCCGAGGGCATCATGGCGGTGAAAATACGGGTAAGGACTCCTTCTTTCAGGTTGAGGGTACGGCAAAACGATTTCACCTTACAGAGTGCCAGGTCAAGAGGTTCACCGTCAATAATTACCTCTATACCCGTCCATGAAGGCGCGTTGGGAACCTTCGCGAAATATTCGGGGTACCCGTTCTTCCACCATCCCACCACGGTCTTGTCGGGGTAATAGACACCAGCCACGTAGGTTCCTGGCAATGTATTGCCTGAATATTTCTCTTCAAAGTTAGCCCGCTGACCCATCATGCCGTTACCCAATGCAAAGATGCTTTCAGAGTTGCGGGCGGTTTCAGGTTCGAACCGTGTCTCAATTATCTTCCACTCATCAGGCTGAAAACGTGAATTTATCATTTGCTCTTAAAGGTTTCTGATCTCGTTTATTGTTATGTTCCTCAGGTCCGGCACAATCATATCCGCACAGCTAAGGTTGACGGGGCTGCCCACACCTATACATTTCATTCCGCCAGCCAGGGCTGCCTCTATACCTGCCTGTGCATCTTCAAAAACGACACAGTTTTCCGGTGCAAGACCCAATTCCTCCGCGCCTTTTAAAAACACTTCGGGATCGGGTTTAGCGCTGTGTATCTTATTGCCGTCAGCAATGGCATCGAACATGTTTCTCAGTCCGGTACGGTCAAGTATCATCCCGGCATTCCGACTGGCAGAGCCTATGGCTGTGAGTATGCCTTCGCTACGGAGCATGGTCAGCAGGTCAATACTCCCGGGCAGAATTTCATCTGGAGTCATGCGCGATATATATTCGACATACCAGTTATTCTTCCTTGTTGCCAGTTCAATTTTTTCTTCGTCATTCTTCTCTATTCCTCCCACACGTAGCAGTATCTCAAGAGAAGCCATGCGGCTCACGCCCTTGAGTGCTTCATTTTGATTCTCGGTGAAGACGAATCCCATCTCATCGGCAAGGCGCTGCCAGGCCAGGAAGTGATACCTTGCAGTGTCAACTATTACGCCATCGAGGTCAAAAATACATCCCTTCAGATCCATAATTATCTCTTGTCGTCGACATCTTTGACAAAATTCACCATCAGGGCAGCTATCACCATGGATACTCCGCCGGCCACAAGCGCCAGCATCGTGTTATCGTTGAAGAGATGCTTGACCATGCTTCCGAGAATACTGGCCGCAAGGATCTGGGGTATGACGATGAAGAAGTTGAATATTCCCATGTAGATGCCCATCTTGTTATGCGGAAGTGAGCCGGTAAGGATGGCGTACGGCATTGACAGGATGCTTGCCCATGCCAGGCCTATACCAAGCATCGGCACGACCAGCATATTCGGTGTATGTATAAGGCTGATAGAAGCAAGGCTTATGCCCCCGATAAAAAGACAAATAGCGTGGGTTATTTTTCTCGAGGTGGTCCTGGCCAGCACGGGGAGGAGGAACGCTACCACGGCAGAAAATCCGCTGTAAACTCCGAAGAGAACACCTACCCAGTTTGCTCCCTTGTTATATTCAATAGATGCGGTGTCAGTGGTTCCGTAGACCTGTGATGTTACGGCCGAAGTCGTATATATCCACAGCGAAAACAGCGCAAACCATGTAAAGAACTGTACGGCAGCCAGCTGGCCCATAGTAGCGGGCATCCTTTTAAGATCGGTAAGGATACTGTTCAGGCCGTTTTCCTTATTTCCTGTCGACTGCATCATGGCTGCAAAGAGCTGGAGGAGACCGAAGAGAGAAATACCGCCGGTAACCACATACAATTCCTTCTCAAGATTAACTCTTGAAAGAACGAATGTCAGTACCAGTCCGATTGTAAGCCAGATGATCCCCGGTTTATAAAAATTTATCGCACCCAATGCCTTTCGCTCAGCTTCCTGAACCTCTTTAGCCTGAAGGATTTCGCCTCTCGCGATTTTTTCACCCTTTTCAAACTCCTCCAGTTCCTCAGGCGTATATTCCTTTGTGCTGAAGATGGTCCACAGGACTGCAACCAGAAGGACTGCTGCCCCGATATAAAATGAGAGTTTCAGGTTAAATGGAATAAGCTCACCTTCTCCCGGCACTGCGGCTACATTGAACCAGTTGGCAAGGATCCATGGAAGGAAACCACCGATTACAGCACCGATGCCTATGAAAAAACTCTGCATGGCAAAA
>DATKUS010000280.1:0-3132 GCA_035530535.1 Bacteroidales bacterium | reverse complement strand
GCCGTGCAGTGTCAGGAAGAACGCTGGTCTGTATTCGTTTTGCATATTTTATACTTTCTGTGATGTCAAGGTTCTTCTGGAACAGCTCTTCCTTTTGCTCTCTAACCTCGGCAGTACGTATATCCAGCTCATCCTCAAGGGCTTTCTTCTGTATACGGTGCATCCTCTCTCTCAGGAGAATGATAAGGTACACAATACCTGATATTAATGTCAGCATGCCCAGCAGGAACCACCAGGTCCTGAAGAAGGGTCTCTGAATATGAATTTCAAATGATGCTGTTGTCCGGGCCGTGCTATTGTCTGCAGAAGATGCCTCAACAGTAAACCTGTAGCTACCGTCCCGGAGACTGTAATCTTCACTCCTGTCATAGGTTGGATCAGTCCAGTCCTCATCATAGTTGCTGAGCATTGTACGGTACACCACATTCAGCGGATCACTGAGTGATATTCCGGCATATTTCACTACTATCTTATATGATGAACGGTAGGGAAGATGATATATGGGTTGCCATGGATATTCAATATTGCCTATTCTGACTGAAATTATGCCAGCCTGCGGTGGAAGCGGATTCTTTTTTTCCATCAGCGGGTTATACACGACTACGCCCTCTGTTGTGCCGATATAAATTCTTCCGTCAGATGCCTCAAACAACGCATTTGGAAGACAGTCTCCCGTTACTCCAAACTCCCTGCTGAAAGTCCGCACTGCCCCGGCAGACATATTTACGACTGAAAAACCACGTTCATGGCCGGTCCATAAGCGACCGTCAGTGGCATTAAGTACACTGTAACAGTAATTTGCCAGAAGTCCGTCAGCAGTGGAAATATTAAGTAGCGTGTCAGCCCTGAACCTGAAAAGGCCATTGCCCAGCGTTCCCACGCTTACAGAACCGCCCGCACGCGACTGCGAGATACTCTGGATCCTGTTTCTCATGGGACCTTCCATCACCAGTCCTTCCGTTATCACCCCGTCAGCAAGGCTCAGGTAACACAGCCTGTCCGTTTCAGTGGCTGCCAGAACAACACCTTCCCTTACTGAAACTACCTGCGAAACATTATTATGAGGCAGCTTATCCCATGTTGTAAACTCCCTCACCCTTGATCCCGTTTCCCTGTCCACAACCACCACCCCATTGAGTGTGGCAAGCCAGATGTATTTTTTGTCTGCTGCTATCCCGTTTATATGGTCCTGTCCCGGGTTGCCTGACCGGTAAAACGACTTTACACTACCTGAACTGTTTAAAAGGAACAATCCGTCACTGACAGTTCCAATCCACATATTCCCCTCATTATCATTATTCCATGAGACGATGCCTGAGCCACCGGTCTTTTTGTTCAATTCACGGTAATTGCTGAAGCTACCTGTGGCAGGGTCAAAGTCATAAAGCCCTGACCGGGTTCCCATAAGAATGCCTTCTGAGGATTCTCCGATGTAGGTTATCTCTCTGTCTGCTGCCGGTAGATAAAACGAAAAAGCATTAGTTGTCATAGCCGCCAGACCTCTGTTAAACAGTCCTATCCATAGGTTGCCCTCGCGGTCTTTGAATACTGTCCTTATATCATTGTCAGGAAGTCCAGATTTAATATCATAAGTGTCAACAGTTTTGATAGAAGACAGATCATCGCTGAATGTGATCTTTGCCACTCCTGATTCACGGGTTGCGGCCAGGAGTGTTGTACTGTCACCGGCAAGCACAGCAGGAATACGTACTCCTTCCAGTGACGGATATCCCGTTACCGGGGAAACGGTGAATGCACCTCCGTTTTCCGAGATAATATAAAGTCCGGCCCCATCTGTCCCTGCAGCCCATCTCCTGCCCGGCAGGCTCACTATCGACTGGATCCAGACGTATTCCAGCTCGGTGAATGATTTTACGATGACGATCTGATCTCCCTGTATCCTGCATATATGGAGGTTATCCTGGGTAGCTACAAGAAGGGAGTCTTCACCTATAAATGCTATGTCAAAGATCACAATTCCCTCTGGCGTGAAAAGCTTGCTGACCTTCTCTGTATCTCCTGTTCCGGTGACATAAATGCCCCTCGTCTGGGTAACAATCCATGTCTTTCCGTCAGGAGCCGCCATTATCCTGTTGATCTTGTCAGCATCCACGTTACTCTGTCTTGTAAGTGTGGTTCCTTCTGACCAGGTGAAAAGAGAACCATCGGTAAACCCGATCCACATAACGCCTCCGGCATCACAGAAGAGTGATGCAGGATATCCTGAGGAGATTGTATCAGGAAGGCTGATACTATAGAAATCAAAACCGTCAAACCGGTAAAGACCTGTCTCGAGACCCACCCAAAGGAATCCCTCTGTATCCTGCCCAATTGTATTCAGGTAACTGCCCGGAAGACCTTTGGTCAGGTCAAATGTCTTGTAGCTGTATGTCTGTGCACCTGCATTGGGCGTCAGCAGCAGGTTCAGGGTGAGAATGCTGACTACTGCACAGAAGAATCTCATATTCCTGATCATGTTTATTTTTTGGTGACCTTAATCCTGGGCCGGTAGATGGGCACACCCCCTATAGGTGCACTGAAGAACTGCAGGTTTTCACCGTACTGGTTCTCAACAGACATAACAACATTATTGTTTCTTACAAGGTCTCCCTGCTTTTTATAGAATCTGAAATCAAGCGACTTCCCTATTTCGGCATCCAGAATCGGCATACTGTAATCAGTCCAGTTATCCTCAGCTGAAAGTGGCATTTTTTGACCTTTTCGTTCTGTTGAAACCACAATGAAATCGCCGTCATTATCCCAGTCGAAGTTCCGCTGTTTGATATATATGCATCCGCTGTCTATGAATGGGTAGATATGGGAAACATACGATGTGTCATTATTATTCCACATCCTGAAGGTATATTCATAAGTAAAGGCATTAGCTCCTTCTATCGGAAGGTTAGAGTCAGGTCTGCGTGAGAGAAAATACCTGTAGAGGTTTCCGTCGTCGCCTGCCAGACCGTCACAGATGATCTTGAATACGTTGCTTGAAAACTTCGGGTAATATTCACCATCGGCAGGATTAAAGGGACCAAAGGTGTACCACTGTTCATCAAGTTTGTTATCCATACCGAAAACCCTGGATGCAAGAAGTGTCCCGCTCTTATAATTTCCTGTAGGAGAAATTCC
>DATKUS010000279.1:0-20889 GCA_035530535.1 Bacteroidales bacterium | reverse complement strand
ACAAAGATGGCATCACCTGTTACGGGGTCAATTCCATCGGTTTTATAACCCCTGAAGTACCAAATTGGATAACCTACTTCAGTTGCAGTCGCAAGCCATCCCGGGCCAACGTTCGGACCAAGCAGGCGTGCAATAGACGGGTTTAGATAAGTAACCTTATTATCATTAGTTGCCAGGTTTAGATTAACAGAATACTGTAATTCACCTCTATTGTCTCTAAAACCAACTTCAAATTCAACACCCTTATTCACAACATCGCCGGCATTAATAAAAGAAGCAGTGTTACCAGCTTCATAAGGAGGAGTATTCGGAGTAAGAAGGTCGGTAGTTTTTTTATTGTAATAGTCTACCGTGAAAGATAACTTATCCTTCAATGCCCTTAAGTCAATTCCTATGTCGGTTTGAACGCTGGTTTCCCAGGTTAACTCAAGGTTGTTCAGGCAGTTCGGTTCAGAAGGAATACCCATTGTACCGTCAGGCAGAGGATATTGCAGTCCACTGCTGGTAATGAAACCAATGTAACTATAACTGTCAAGATTTGAAAGGCTTCCGTTTTTACCCCAGCTACCTCTCAATTTTGCATACGTTATGTAAGATTTCGGAAAGAAGTCTTCATTCGAAGCAACCCATCCTGCAGAAAATGATGGGAATACACCCCAACGTCCTACTTTCGGTAATTTCGAAAGGCTTGCACCATCTCTACGGATATTACCCTGCAACAGGTATCTTTCCTTAAAAGCATATGATACACGGCCAAAATAACCTATTAAACGGTCCTGGCTAGTATAACCTCCTACATTATCAGCAGTTTCACTTGATACGTAATCAAATTCGGAGTAGTTTTCCTGGCCAACAGCCATAGGAGAAGCATATAAACTGGTAGCCCTGTGCTTGTAATCTTGTGAAGACATCCCAGCCATTACAGTAATATCATGATCACCAATCTTCCTGGTGTAGGTTGCAAAATTATCCCACAGCCATGTGTACCAGTTGTCAATATCTTCATTGACCGATGCTGCATCATTGTACCTGAGATCATTATAATAATAGATCTTGCTCCACCTGTGGTTGTTTTGCCATGCAATGTCAAGACCTATCCTTGAGGTAAATGTCAAATCTTTAATCGGTGAAATTTCAACAAATACATCACCTAAAATCTTATCCTGTATTACACCGGGACCATTATTACCTCCACCATATTCCATAATAACAAACGGGTTATTAATTTCGCCGTTAGCATACATAGAAATACCATAGATATTACCATCCGGGTCTCTTGCTACAGTAGGATGGGCAGCAATAACAGCCTGTACATCAGCAGGGATTTGTGAAGGATCAGTATATATTTTAGGAGTTGTCGGGTCTAACTGCAAAGCACTGCCAATTACCCCACCATATTCGTTGTCTTCAGCTACACCCTTTCTCAGAGAGTGTGTGAAAGCCATATTTTCACCAATTTTTAACCATTTTGCAACTTTATGGTCTGAGTTTAACCTGACTGAATATCTGTTAAACAGATCGCGCGATCCTGTAATAATACCATCCTGTGATAAATACGTACCAGAAATGAAAAAATTAGATTTTTCAGTGCCACCAGAATAAGAGAGATAGTGTTTCTGCATAAAACCGGTTTCGAATATATCATTTAACCAGTTGTGGTTAACAGTACTGTTATCAGCACGTCCGGCTTCATTCTGATACTTAACATATTCGGGGGTAGCCATAACAGTCGGCTTTTTAGCAACGCTCAACCAACCGGTTTGAATTTCATAATTAAGCATGCTAATTCCAGCCTTACCGGTCTTGGTAGTAATCATCACAACACCGTTAGCACCTTCTGCACCATAAATTGCAGAGGATGCAGCATCCTTAAGAACTTCCATACTCTGGATATCGTTAGGATCCAAATAATTGATATCACCAGACTTCACACCGTCAACAATGTAAAGAGGATTTGAACTACCATTCGTGCTAACGCCACGGATTCTAACTTTCATCCCGGCTCCGGGAGAACCACCGTCAGAAATGACTTGTACACCGGCTGTTTTTCCTTGCAGAGCTTGTTCAGGCCTTGTAATGGAAGTACCTGCAATATCTTCAGACTTAATGCTGGATATTGCACCAGTAACCAGGCTTTTCTTTTGAACGCCATAACCAATCACAACTACTTCACCCATCTCTGAAATCTCTGATTCCAAAACAACGTTAAGAGTTGTGCTGGCGGTTACCAGAATCTCCTGTGTTTTCATACCAACAAATGAAAACACCAGAGTTGAATTTGCGGGCACATCTATAATAAATGCCCCGTTTACATCAGCCAAAATGCCGGTTGTTGTGCCTTTGACTGAAATGCTGACTCCAGGGAGTGGCAGGCCATCTTCCGCTGACGTCACAACCCCCTTTACCTGAAGCTCCTGGGCATTCAACGCTAGGGAGCAAAGGATAAAGATCAGGGTAACGAAAATCTGTTTCATTTTCATAGAGTTTTGATTAGAGGTTAAGTTTGAAAATCGGTTCGCAAATAAGATTGTGAACTTTTCGAAAACTGAATGAAATTTAAGAAAAAAATATGGTGAATTAGCTGTATATTTTACATCAAATATACATCACAAACGAAATAACATTACATCATTATTTCATCTCAAAATAATTAATAACCACATTATTAAATAAATATGATTTATTAGTTTTAAAAAACTAATACATCAGGATCAAAAACAGTTACTACAAAACTGGATGGAGAAATCAAAGGTTGATAAGCAGGCTTACAAGGTTTGTTTTTCTGTCAATTCCAAGCTTTTTGCGCACTCTGTACCTGCATATCTCGACTCCGCGCATCGATATGTTCAAAAGTGGTGCAATCTCCTTTGTGGAAATGTTCATTTTCAGATATGCACAGAGGCGCAGCTCAGTTGGGGTCAAAGAGTGATACATAGTTTTGAGTTTGTTGAGAAATTCCTCGTGCACCTCATCGAAAGCTCTTTCAAAAACCTCTCTCTGCTTATTGTGATCAACCTCCCTTTTTATCCTTGAGATAATGGATACGATCTTTTCACTTACATTTTCCTCCTGCGCCGATTCCTTAAGGCTCTGAAGTTCCTCTTTTATTTTGATGAGGAATTCGTTTTTACGGACCAAGCTCATTGCCTGGTTGGCCAGTTCCTTGTCACGCTGTATCATTTCTATCCGCAGCCCTTCATTCTTCATGCTGATAATCTCCTTTTCGGCCTCAAGGGCTTGCCTGATATATTCCTGCTCCTTCGCCCTGTAGGCGCGCAGATGCTTCAGTCTTTCATTCCGGCCCGAGATCTCGATCCTCTTGCTGATTGTCCATATAAGCATAAGCGCTGATGAAATGAACAGAACCACATATGCTACCCATGCTATCAGGGACTTATACCATGGTGAAAGGACTGTTATTTCCAGCGAGTCGGTAAGGCTCTCAATCCCAAGCTGATTCCTCGCTTTCACCATAAACACAAACCTTCCTTCAGGAAGATGCATGAATTCTTTGGAGTAGGCCTTGCTCCATGCAGACCAGTTCTCATCAAGCCCTGACAATTTATAACTGTATTCTATATTGCCGGGATTATCATAAACAGGAGACGAATATGTGAACCTGAACCCGTTTTTCTTGAACGGGAAGCTGTAGCCGGTTGCCTTACCCGCATCCCTAAGAATGCTCCTCCCGTAGTAAAAGATACTGTCAGGATTCATGGCTACCGCCCTGGTAATGTATGTTGAAAACTCAGGGAAGATCTTATAATATGCATGGGGTGAGTAGTGGGCATAGCCATCTTCAATTGCGAAAAACAGATGTTCATCGGACCAGGTGTAAATTGATTCGAAACCCTTGTTAAATCTTCCTGCCAGAAGCGTAAATGGCGATGTAACGTGCTGAAAACTGAAGTCCTCCTGTATTCTGAATACACCCACCTTATTATCAGACACATACCATATATTCCCTTTCTCGTCCTCCCTGAGATATGAAAAGGAGCTTAGAGGGCTAAGTATCTGGTTAAAGTATACTGAGAATTCAAATTGGTCTTTCTGTGAATTGTATTCAAATATTCCTGATTCTGAAGCATAGATTAGCTTGCTTTTAATTTTGTAAACATTAAGGTTAAAGTTTGAAGGAAGTCCGTCTTTAACATTGTAGAAACGCGAAGCAGACACCGAATCAAGATTCTCACTAAGTGTGACCCTGTAGATTCCCTTAAATCCGTGGCTCATCCATAAATCGCCATTTTCATCTTCCTCGAAAACTCTGAATGACTCATTGAAACCGGCTATCCTTCTTATGAAATTCCAGGTGCCGTTATCCCATCTGAAGAGCAGGATGCCGCTGTAAGTTCCACCTATCATGTATCCGGGATGATGAATCAGGGAATGATATTTCCATCCCCCGGGTATATTATTAATCAGGTGCGCAGTTTTCCCATCAACAAGATAAGTACCGTTATTATGGCCACAAATAAGAAGTCCGTTATGCACCCCCAGGTACCAAACCTGTCCGTAAGTGCCGGGGACCATAGTGAAAGTGGTTCCCGGTTTATCATCCTCCCAATCAGTAACATAAAGACCCTGGTTTGTTCCCAGGTAGAGTTTCCCGTTGTGGATTATCGCTGCATAGCCTGCCCCAAAACCATCAGGACTCTGAAGAAATGTAATGGGTGAGTTCACTGTAACATAATCAATGCCATTATCAAGGCCGAGCCAGAGGTTCCCTACTCTGTCAGAAAATAGTTCAAGTATGGTGTTATTTTGCAGCCCTTTCTTATGATTGATATGCTGAACCATCTTTCCATTGTCATCTATAATGATCACTCCATCAAGTATAGTGCCCAGTGCAAAATAGCGATCCTGCAGAGGAGCAGCGCTGAATATCTGATTCTTCTTAAGAAATTCGTTTACAGGTATGTTCCACTCTCTGAGACCTTTTCCGTCATAAATATACAATCCCCTGCCGAGAGTGCAGATCAAAAGAGAATTTGCGGTTTTGTAGGGCATGACTGACCATATATCCTGCCCTATAAGCTCTTCGCAACCCTCCAGGGAGATAAGTTTCTCACCGTCAAATTCAAGCAGGCCATTTTCGACGTCATTGAACAGGAGTCTGCCGGAGACGCTGTAAGAGCACTGGAAGCGTGACGGAGCTTTTATTATTGAGACTGATGACCCCTCCCCGTATGCGTAAGCTGCATAATAAGACTGGAAGACCACCTTATCCCTGTAAGGCATGATGTTCCAAACATCATCAAAATTCTGATATTCCTGCGGAATATAACTCTTCAGAGAGTGGAATACAAGGTTCCCGTTAGGTGAAGAGACCATCTTCCCGATATCATTATAGGCCCCGATATAAACTATGCCCCTGTCATCAATAAAAATAGAACGTACCATTGACGAGTTGGGCATCTCATAAAGCTGCCATTGCATACCGTCAAACACCAGTAATCCCTCATTATTGGCAAAATACATGAATCCCTTATGATCCTGTGATATGGCCCAGTTCTGAGTGCCAGCCATATATTCATGCTTGGAGAAATTCCGGATAAGCGGCGTGCCAATCTCCTTTATCTCAGAAAATGCTACACCCTGAAAGAGTAATGACAGAACGATTAATAAGACACTTCTTCTGGCCATGCGATCGGTGGCTAATTCCTGTCTAAATTATCACTTTTTTTTGTCACCTGAGAGCAATCCTGCTTTTAGTCATATCCCTACTCGTCAATTATTTAAAATCCGGAATATTTTAGCATCCCGGACACGAAATTTATATTTAACTTTAAATATATTTGCAGGCTTGTTTCAGGCTTATGTTAAACTTAATTATCAAAGTAAAAAATGGTCAAAGTTTCCCAGAACAGAATCCCGCATGAATTCTTTGCAACAAAAGGTTCAGGCTGCAGTGAGTATGCTATTCATCCGGGATCATACCACATGGCTTTGAATGATGCCGGAATATCGGAATTCAACATCATGAACTACTCATCAGTTCTGCCTGCCACGGCAAAGCTGGTTACACTGGATGAAATTGATATGCCTCCCTACGGGTCTGAGCTCTGTACCATTATGGCTGTGGCCAACGGTTATTACGGCGAGCATATCTCAGCAGGAATAATTTATGCGTGGATGTATACAGATGATACCTGTGAGGAAAAGGTAGGAAGCCTTGTTTGCGAGCTGTCAGGTTACTTTGACATGGAAGCGCTGGAAGAAAGGCTGTACACAGTCCTGAAAGACCTCCATGAACGTACTTTTGCAAAGTTCTATCTTGGAGAACCTATTGTCAGCACCGAGTCGCTGACGATTGACAAGCGTTACGGTACCGCCCTGGTGGCACTCTGCATCCTGAATTTTACGTAAAATCCTGATAGCTTACCTTCCGGGGTGGAGCGTGGCTCGGAATTATAAGAGGATTTGAGACTATGCTGCAGTAAAATATATACTGTCAGCGCAGACCAGTGATCCAGGCGAGAAGGAGATAGATACCTGCGGCAAGAAGCATAGAAACCGGAATTGTCAGGATCCAGGCATAAAGCAGGTTTATGGTCACCCCCCATCTCACAGCCGTAACGCGCTTTGTAAGACCGGTACCCATTATGGCTCCGGTAATCGTATGAGTTGTACTTACCGGTATTCCGAAAGCCTCTGTGCCGAAGAGGAGTATTGCCCCTGCTCCTTCGGCGGCCACACCCTCAAACGGAGTGAGCTTGGTGATTTTTGAACCCATTGTCTTTACGATCCTCCATCCTCCCATCAGGGTCCCGACGCTGATCGCTGTATAACAGCCCAGCACTATCCAGTGCGGAATTTCATGAATTTTGCCGTTTACTATCTCAATCTGTGCCCAGTGCGGAATTGCAGAAGGGTCCACACCATGAAAAAAGACTAACAGTGCGGCAGCAATGATACCCATAACTTTTTGAGCATCATTACCTCCGTGTCCCAGGCTGAACAGTGCTGATGACAAAAGCTGCAGGTGCTTGAATCTCTTGTCCAGCCTGAAGGGATTGCCTCTCCGGCTGAGCCATAGCAGCATGATTGATATAAGGTAAGAGAACAGCATTCCAAGGAGCGGAGCAAGAAAGATAAAAACAGCAATCTTAATGATCTTGCCTGAGTGAACTACTTCCCATCCTGCAAAGGCTATTGCTGCGCCGGCAAAACCTCCGACAAGCGTATGCGATGAGCTTGAAGGAATCCCCAGATACCATGTAAACAGGTTCCACATTATTGCAGCTATGATCGCCGAAAGGATGACCATCAGGGTAATGGCAGATGTGTCAACTATCTTGGCAATGGTGTCAGCTATATTCAGTTCAAAGACAAGGTAAGCCAGAAAATTAAAGAAAGCAGCCCATACAACTGCCTGAAAGGGGGTGAGGACCTTGGTTGATACCACAGTGGCAATAGAGTTGGCGGCATCATGAAAACCATTGATAAGATCAAAGGCAAACGCAAGAACTACAATTATGATCAGCAGAGTGAAGTCCATCAGCCGAAGTATTATGCAATTTTGACAATTACGGAAGAAATGATGTCGGCAACATCATCACACCTGTCAACAGCTTTTTCAAGTGCCTGCAGTACATCCTTCTTCTTTATCAATTCAATTGCATCACTCTCTTCCTGGAAAAGTTTTGCAAGGTAGCGATGGTTGATATCATCTGCATATTCTTCTATTTCACTTATTTTATGACAGTTATCCTTATATTTAGTAAGATGAAGCACATCCCTGAGACCGTTGAAAGTAGTATTGATCTCAATCGAAGCCCGCAGGATAGCATCAGACATATCTTTAAATTCCTGAGGGATCTCTTTGACATGATAAAGGTGTATTTTCTTGGATGCCCCGAAAATAAGATCCACAACCGAGTCTGTCGCATGAATCAGGTCAAATATGTCCTCACGGTCAAAAGGCGTAATAAAAGTGCTGTTAAGCGCCATGTACAGATTCTTGGCTATCTGGTCTCCCACAAGTTCCGATTCCTTTATTTTCTGTCCCAGCACTTCCCTCTTTTCAGGTGTGGGTTCGTTCATCAGCTCAACAAGCAGTTCCGAGGCAATTATAAGGTTGGCCGAGGCATCTTTAAACAGGGGATAGAACTTACCCTCCTTAGGGGTGAGAAATGAAAATATCTTATCAAGTTTCATAAACGGATCTGTATTAAACCACGGTTTTTGCAATGCGGTAAAAATATACTAATAACCGAAGCCATAAAAGAAGATATATCATATTGTTCATTAATTGTTGATTACTATTTTTTCAGATGCTGTATCAACTTTAAGTATATTAGCAACCAATTATAACGGTACCGGATAATTATGAAATTGACATTCTACGGTGCTGCCCGCGAGGTAACCGGCAGCAAGGTTCTGATTGAGACAGAACACGGAAAGAACATTCTTCTCGACTGCGGACAGTTTCAGGGCAAGGGTCTGGAGACCCATGAGCAGAACAAGGCTTTGAACTTTCCTCCGGCTTCGATAGATCATATCATCCTTTCACACGCTCACATTGATCATTCGGGTCTGATCCCTTTTGTATACCGCAATGGTTTTACCGGGTCAATCGTATGCACAAATGCCACCCGTGACCTCTGCTCCATTATGCTTGCCGACTCAGGGAAGATACAGGAGCTTGATACTATTACTTTTAATAAGAGGAGGGCAAAGAAAGGTCTTCCTCCTGTTGAGCCTCTTTATTCACAGGCTGATGCTGTGGAAAGCATGAAGCTCTTTATAGGTGTAGGGTATGACCGTAAATTCAGGATTGACGAATATACTACAATAAAGTTCACAAATACCGGGCATATGCTCGGCGGAGGTGTGATAACCCTGGAGCTGAAGGAAAAGGACGGGATCAAACGACTTGCCTATACCGGTGACATAGGAAGGCCCTGTAACAGGATACTGAAACACCCGGAACCATTTCCCCAGGTTGATTTCCTGATAACCGAATCAACTTACGGCAATCGTCTTCATCCAGCACTTGAAGAGTCCGAAGAGGAGCTCTGGAGTGTTATGAACGAGACCTGCGTGGTAAAGAAAGGCAAGCTGATCATCCCTGCATTCAGTGTAGGACGTACGCAGGAGATAGTCTATTCCCTCAATAACTTTTACAACGCAAGACGTCTCCCTCCGGTGGATATTTATGTTGACAGCCCCATGTCGGTCAACGCTACAAATATTTTCCGGATGCATTCCGAATGCTTTAACGAAGATGTAGCGAAGGTCATGCTTACCGATTCTGATCCTTTCGGATTCAATTCTCTCTTTTACATTACCTCAAAAGAAGACTCAATGAGGCTGAATGAACTTAAAAAGCCTATGGTAATTATTTCATCGTCAGGGATGATGGAAGCAGGCCGTGTCAAGCACCACCTGGCAAACAACATCAGCAATCCTGAAAATACCGTGCTGGCAGTAGGCTATTGCGCCCCTTCAACGCTGGGAGCGAGGCTTCTCAGAGGAGAAAAAATTGTCTCCATACACGGCACCAAATATCAGGTCAATGCAGATATCAGGAGGATAGAATCATACTCAGGGCATGGTGATTACAAAGAGATGGGAGACTTTATCTCATGCCAGGACCCCTCACAGCTCAGGAAAGTATTTCTTGTTCACGGTGAGTATGAAACGCAGCAAACCTATCAAAAGTACCTGGAGTCAAGAGGCTTCTCCAATATTGATATCCCTTATCAGGGTCAGTCAGTTACAATATAATTTTAAAATGATAAAAATCATCGCATTTATGGCTTCCCTGCCCTAATTTGCGTAAAAATTGAACGGTATGTTTATAATATTGGTTGTAGTATTCGTGCTGGGCTATATTGCTATTGCCCTTGAACACCCTATCAAAGTTGAAAAGGCTGCCAGTGCCCTGCTGATAGGATCAATTCTGTGGGCACTCTATGCTCTCTTCAGTGAACAGATACTTGCACTTGGCTTCTCACCCTCATGGGAAGAGATTAAACTGTCGGCACAAACCATTATCCAGAACATCAAGCCGGTGATGGACCCTGACCGGTTTGCCACTTCTCCCTTCCGTGAGACAGTGGATCTCGCAGCTAATACCCATGCTTTTGTAAAAGAGGAACTGGCACATCATCTTGTGGACATCGCCGAGATACTATTCTTCCTTTTTGGTGCAATGACGATTGTTGAGGTTGTTGATCAGCACCAGGGATTCACGGTCATCACCGACAAGATCAGGACCACCAACCAGGTCAAACTTATATGGATCATTGGCTTTATAACATTCTTTATGTCAGCTGTTCTCGACAACCTGACCACGACAATCGTGATGATCGCCCTTCTGAGAAAACTGATATCGGATAAACATACCAGGTGGACCTACGCCAGCATGATAGTTATTGCCGCGAATGCAGGAGGGGCATGGTCACCGATAGGTGATGTGACTACCATCATGCTCTGGATCGGCGGACAGATTACCACCGTGAACATTATGCTCAAAGTATTCCTTCCGAGCCTGGTTAGCATGATCGTTCCCCTGGCTATTCTCTCATTCATGGTCTCCGGCAATGTCAAAAGGCCTGAAAGATCACAGAGCATAGCGGAACTGACAACACCCGGAGAGAGGCTTTTCATTCTTATCCTGGGGGTCTCCGCCCTGTTGTTTGTTCCGGTATTTAAAACCATTACACACCTTCCCCCCTATGTCGGCATGCTTTTCGGCTTAAGTATTCTCTGGATAGTATCTGAAATCATGCACAGAAATAAAGAGGATGAGGTTAGAAAAAAACTCACTATCTTTTATATAGTAAAAAGGGTTGACACGCCGACCATTTTCTTTTTCCTTGGCATTCTCTCAGCTGTAGCAGCCTTACAGAGTGCCGGACAGCTGAGTCTTCTGGCAGGATGGTTTAATGACAAGCTGGGCAACATTTATCTTATAAACATTGCTATTGGCGGCATCTCAGCAGTTGTTGACAACGTCCCCCTTGTTGCGGGCGCCATGGGAATGTATGACATTGTAACGCCTGACATGCTTCGTGTGGCAGTTGACCCGGCATATGCAGGATTTTTTACGCAGGATGGCCTCTTCTGGGAGTTTCTGGCCTATTGCGCCGGCACGGGAGGTAGTATGCTGATTATCGGATCAGCAGCCGGAGTTGCTGCAATGGGTCTCGAAAGAATTGACTTCATATGGTATATGAAGAGAATCTCTCTCCTTGCTCTCGCCGGATATCTTGCAGGCGCCGGCATTTACTGGCTGCAGGCCCAGATACTGGCCTAGAAGCTGTAACCCGCTGAAATATTTATGGTCTTGATAAGCAGGGCCTGTGACTTCCTGTTATGGGAATAAAAAAGCTGGAAGGAAGGATATATTCCGAATCCCTTAAGTTCTCCGTAAAATCCTAGTTCAAATTTACCTCCCGGACCTGAGACAGCCTCTCCCCCGCTGTTAGTCAAAGGCACTACGCCGAGTTTAGAAGTGTATTGCATTTCAATCCTGTAATCAAAGGAGAATATGCCCGCCGTATATGCATTGAAAAGGCCAAAATGTTCCCATCCGGCCCTGAAACTGACGCCCCCGTAAACACCGGCCCCGGTAAGGTAGAGCCATGCCTCTGATGTCTGGAGATCATCTTCATAAAAGTCATATCTGCTTCCATATTGATAGAAAGCGCCAATACGGTACCTTAAAAAGGGTTTATCTGACTGTATCTCCGTATCGAATGTCAGACCGTATCCGTTACCGGGATAAAAATTAAAGTCGTTATTCGCATAGAGAGAAGTAACCTTATCAGACCATACACCGTAAGGGGCAAATGGAAATGAATAGCCTGCCCTCATTGATAAGCCCTTATCCTGTGCTGAAGCTGTGGCACAAACCAAACCAATTACTATTATAATTAAATATTTCATTTAATCAGATTTTTGCCAAAATTAAAAAAAAGGCTGTCGTCTGACAGCCTTTAGTTCTAGTATCTCGGTTCGCGATCCCTGTCTCGGAAATCGCGGCGCGGTCTGAAAGGTTTTTTTTCTGCCTTTGGCTCTGATCTCTTAACAATGATCTCGCTTCCATCAAGCTCTGAGTTGTTAAGCTTTTCGATAGCTTCAAAACCGGCACGGTCATCAGCCATCTCTACGAAACCATAACGCTTTGAAAAGCCGGTTTCACGGTCCATAATGATTTTAGCGGAGAGAACCTCTCCAAATTTACTGAAAAGTTCCTGAAGATCTTCTGCTTTGGTTACAGAACTCAGCTTGGCTACAAAAATGTTCATCTGAAAATAAATTAAAATGTTAATAAAAATATTAGTATCAGCAGGTTAATTTATAGGTGTAGAAATACAGCTAACAAAATCAGCCTTGCTGTTAAGCGCAAAGTTATTTAAATAAATTTAACAATTACAAATTTATTTAAATATTTGAAAATGACCTGCTGAGGATCGTTTTGCGTGCTGTTATCTTTTGACCACCGGAGCTTTCACCCATTCCTCGAGCGTAGACAGAATGAGTTCCTTTTGCTCAGGAGGCAGGTTACGTATGCGCGTGTTATGCGCACCGCCAACCTTGACTATCTTTAAACACTCAGGATTGTTCCCGGGATCAGCGGCCGAGGCTGACCATGGATCATTGCCGCCGTAAATGAAAATGAAATGTTCAGCCTCATTCTTAATGTAAGAATCTACTTTTTTCGCAAACTCAAAATCATATTTATAATCCACCCCCTGAGGCGCCGAGAACTGAAACTCGGGCTTACTATTGTCAGCAGCATATTTAAGCAGCCCTGCAAACCTGTCAAAATCATAACCGTAATAACCTATCTCGGTCATGGCCTGGTAAAAGAAAGGTTCAAAATAAATCAGTCCCTGATCTGTAAAATACCGGAAATCCCCTATCCTGCTGAGATGGCTGAATATCTCCTGATCGCTTCCCTCCAGCGGGATGGCATCGCATGCTACATTGCCCCACTGGAAAAAGGCAAATTCATATTCGAGGACTGTCATTTCAAATGCTTTCTCAGCACCTCCCACCCTGTTGAATGTCCATCCTCTATCCGTAGCAAGGGTCTGAAGCATAGGAAATAAGACATCAAACTTTTGAAGGGCCTTCTTCTGGAACTCAAACACTCTCTCACGGCATTCAGGAGTACTCACATGTGCAAGGAAGTCAGGCATTCTGGGATCTTCCGGACCGAAGTTAAGCGGACCTACATAAGGCACCCTGACATCAACATCGTCAGGATAGTAGTAACTGTGGAACATTACGGTCTGCCCTCCCTTGCTGATGCCGGTGGAGATCCATTTGCCCCTGAATACTGGTTTGAACAGCTCAATGATCTTATGCTGGTCCGTTGCTGCCTGCCATGTTGTAAGATACTGCCAGTCAACTGAGTCAGGCATCGAATCTTCAAAATACCTGTGTTCAATAATGATCTGGTTACACTGCAGGATGTCTGCCAGCTCTGTCTTTCCGTTGCGGGCAGAATATCCCTCAGTCTCAACCACAACAGGCTTGTCTGCCCCTACGTAATTCAGGAAGACCTGCTGGGTGAACTTCGGACCGTCAGGGTTATTATGGTCAACAGGCTGTATAATATGAATCTCATATGCTTCGGAGAACATGCTGTCAGCCTCACTCTTTTCCACCATTGTTGCAGGAAGGGTGGCAAGCCTCTCCTCAAGTGTCATGGTTGCAGAACCGCAACTAAAGGCAATAAGTGCAATACAGATGAATGCAGGTAACTGGATTTTCATGTAAGAGATCAATTTTTAACGATTATTATTTCCTTTTATCAATAATTGCCATGGTCTTCTCCTTCAGCCACTTTTTCTCATCAGCAGGAAGGAAAGGACTTAGAGTCCTGAATACCGTGGCGTGATATTCGTTCAGCCATTTCAACTCCCTGTCATCAAGGAGAGAGACTTCTATGAGTGAGCTGTCAATGTAGCAATGTGTGACTGTCTCGAACTTGAGGAACGTGCCGTGATCTGTTGTCATGTCATCAACGCAGAGTATCAGGTTCTCGGTCCTGAAGCCGTATTCTCCCGGCCGGTATATGGCAGGTTCATCGGCTGTAAGCATTCCTGGTTTAAAGACAGTCGTCAGATCGCCGGATGAGCCTGTGCCAATTGTCTGGGGTCCTTCATGCACGTTCAGGAAATATCCTACGCCGTGCCCTGTACCATGGCCATAATTTAATCCATTATCCCATAATGCTTTGCGGGCCAGTATCTCCAGCTGAAATCCCCTGGTGCCCAAGGGGAATCTCACCATGGCAAGGTTAATAGTGCCTATAAGCGCCAGCGTGAAATCTGACTTCATCTTCTTATCCGGCTTTGACAGGGCAATGGTACGCGTTACATCCGTGGTACCACCAAAATATTGTCCTCCTGAATCAAGCAGGAAAATGCCTTTTGGTTTAAGCTCAGCGTCACTCTCCTTTGAAGGCGCATAATGAGGCAGGGCAGCATGTTCATTGTATGCTGCAATAGTCTCAAACGAAGGACCCACACAATCCTCCTGCTCCCTCCTGAAGGCTTCCAGCCTGTCTGAGGCGGAGAGCTCAGTAATATGTTCCCTGCCAATATTGTTCTCCAGCCAGTAAAAAAATCTTGTAAGGGCAACACCGTCCCTGATCATTACCTTTCGGATATTAGCTATTTCCGTCGCGTTCTTTATCGCCTTCAGGCGTGTGGGGATGCTTACCTCCTCTTTTATTCTCACCCTGCGGGGAATAGATCTGAAGATAGAAGCTGAGGTGGTGCCGGGTGAAAGAAGCAGTGTTGAGCTCTCCGGCAGCGATGCTACAACCTGCGATACCATATCATAGGGCAGCAGCACTACTCCATCCTTGTCGAAGTCAGCTTTCATTTTGCCGGGTATCTTTTCTTCATCGGCAAAGAAGAGGACCTGCTCCAGGCTTATTAATGCAAAAGAGAGAAAAAGAGGGCTGAAATGAACGTCATTACCTCTTATATTAAGAAGCCACATAGCATCATCAACCGATGTACACAGCTGATAATCAGCTCCCATCTCAGTCATCCTGGCGCGCACATCGCTGATTTTCTCAGCTCGGCTCCTGCCGGCATACTTTACCGGATGCTCAAATGCCTGTCCCGAAGGCAGGGCGGGTCTGTCAGCCCATACCCGTGAAATCAGGTCCTTCTTTATGTCCAGCCTGGCACCAGAGGGTTCCAGGGCAGATTCAAGCATCCGAACAAGGCCAATGGATATCACCCTGCCATCAACAGCAACCCTGCCTCCCTTCTTTATGTTCTCTGCCAGCCATTCAATATATTCAGGAGTATGAGGTATTCTTAGTTTTACCAGGTCAAAACCTGAGTCCTGAAGCTGCTCCTCAGCCTGTATAAAATACCGGCTGTCAGTCCACAATCCGGCAAACCTGGAGGTTATTACAACAGTCGCAGCCGAACCTGTAAAGCCTGTCAGCCATGCAATGACCCGCCAGTAGTCGGGTACATATTCGCCAAGATGCGGATCCGTAGCCGGAACAATCAGTGCATCAATGCCTTTCTTTTTCATCACGGCCCTCAGGCCGGCAAGTCTTTTTTTATGTACGTTTGCAGTCATTATGTTTAATTTATTCGTAGAAAAAAGACACCCTAATTATTCCCGAAAAACTCCCTCAGCCAGAAACTGTTGGCTTCATTTGTTGAAAAGACACGCTTGGGCCCGCCCCAGCCATGACGTTCTCCGGGATAAACCATGAACTCAAAGGGCTTGTTCAGATCCTGGAGTTTTGTTATCAGCCATATTGAGTTTTGCATGTGAACATTATCATCCATGTCTCCGTGACGCAACATCAGCTTACCCTTGTAATTATCCACCCAGGTCATCACAGAACCCTCCCTGTAGCCCTCTGGATTATCCTGGGGCGTGTCCATAAACCGTTCTGTATAAACGTTGTCATACAGTCTCCAGTCGGTTACCGAGTAATCTGCGATGCCGTGTGTCCAGAAGTCTGCTCCCTTGGTAAGTGCCATACAGGTTGTATAGCCTCCGTAAGATCCGCCGGTGATACCCATTCTCGATGAGTCCGCCCAGGGCTGTCCACGAAGCCATTTCACAGCATCAGAGTAATCTGATATTTCCCATTTGCCAAGCGAGCGGTACATATAATCAAGACCTTTCTTGCCGAAGTGACCTGATGCCCGGTGATCAACAGAGATAGTAATGATGCCATTCTGGGCATACCAGCGCGGCTGGTAACCTATCCACACATTTTTTACTCCTCCGGCATCAGGACCTCCGTAGATGGTAAACACAACCGGATATCTTTTGCCCGGATCAAAGTTTACAGGATATGTTATGATTGCAGGCATATTGAACAATCCGTCTGAAGTCATGATCCTTAACATCTCCGACTTTGCATTCGTGGCAGGATCAAAAGCCGGGAGTTCATTCTTGTGGACAGTATAAAGCGTTTTCAGCTTTTTGTCTTTTATTGCAATACCCCCCGGATCACTTATGCTGCTCCAGGTATCAAGAAAATATGAGCCTTTCGGAGAGACGGAAACATTATGAATGCCCGGTTCAGTTGTTACCTGCTGCAGTCTGCTGCCGTCAAGAGAAGCCCTGAACAGGTTGGCATCTGTTGATTTGGGTCCCGTACCGGTAAAGTAGATCATCTTCGCAGATTCATCAACCCTGGTTATCCCTGTCACATTCCACGGGAGGTCAGTGATCGTCGACTTTAGTGTACCATCCCAACCATAATAGTACAGATTGTTCCAGTCGTTCTGATAGCTTCTGAGGATAAACCCCGAGCCATCTTTCATGACATTAATATCTTCAAAAAACTCCACCCATGTAGGGCGCGTCTCACCGTAAATCTCTGTATAATCCCCTGTCACAGCATCAGCAAGGATGAACCGCATGTCATTCTGATCACGGTTCAGAACCTGCACCATCAGTTTACGGCTGTCAGGTGTCCACGAAGGCCATGCAAGATACTGGTCAATGTTCGTATCAGTTCTTACCCAGGTCGTCGTTCCGGCAGATATCTCGGCAATGCCCATTCTGACCTTTGGATTGGGGTCGCCGGGCTTTGGATAGGGTGTCATTTCAAGCCTACCGTGAATGCCATCAGTATCTTCAAGGCCATTCAAAGTATAAACCGGTACCGGGCTGTCATCAGTATTAAGAAAGGCTATCCTGCTTCCGTCAGGGGCCCACCAGAACGCCGCATACCGCGAAGGCCTGCCAAGTATCTCCTCATAATATACCCATGATGCCCAACCGTTGTAGATCTTATCAGTTGCATCATCAGTCAGCCTTATTTCTTTATTAGCCTCTAAATCATAAACATACAGATCTTTGTTTTTCGTATAAGCGATCTTATTATTATCCGGTGAGAACCGCACGTTGACTTCCTGTGAGGAATCG
Source organism: Bacteroidales bacterium (assembly GCA_035530535.1). Taxonomy (GTDB): domain Bacteria; phylum Bacteroidota; class Bacteroidia; order Bacteroidales; family VadinHA17; genus SR-FBR-E99. Next base: position 3,501 of record DATKUS010000279.1, on the reverse strand, counting down.
TTGGTCAGTCTTCTTGCAGCCTTTTCACCCAGCCTGAAATACCATAAATCATTTTCGAGGCTTACAATTACCGCCTTATTATCGGAGGCAACAACCTGATCGGCACCGGGCTTGAAATCCTCAGGATAAGCTTCACGGAGAATAGTTGCATCACTCTTGTAATCAGTAACAATGAATGATTTACCTGTTTTACAGTCATAATTCTTAATGATGCTGTTCTTTCCCTCATCGTAGGTCTGGAGCAGGAAATGAGAATCATCAATCCATTTGATTAGCCTAGGCTGATTGTAATTCATACCGGGCCTCTGGGCCGTTAAAGAGTTGCAGCTCAGCAGTATTACAATTGAGAGAATAAATGTTAATTTATTTTTCATCATATAATAATTTGATTTTAGCTTATTCAGAGAAGAACAAATATATAAAAGAAAAGGTCTCTGAATTTGTAAGTTGTTCCAAAACACATTATGACAGATTCAATGGAATGCTTATTTTTACCGTTTAAAGAAAAGGGGTGAAGAATAATGGTGAGAAGCATCCTCCAAACTGGTGGATGAAACTTGATAATGCAGCAAAGATCTATCCTGCAATCACTGGTTCTGAGCTGACTGGCGTATTTCGCATCAGCGCAATCCTGAGTTCTCCCGTGTTGCTTTCTGCATTGAGAAAGGCTACAGAAGAGTCATCAAAGCTATTCCCGTCGTTTAGTGTTGAGTTATGCAAGGGCTTTTTCTGGTATTACCTTGAATATAACGGCAAAGCCCCCAGGGTGCTGGCCGATGAAGGGCCTCGCTGCCAGACTTTTCCAAGAAATGTCAAGGGTGAGCTGATGTACCGGGTGCTTACCCGAAATAACACCATCTCCGTGGAGTTCCTCCACGTTCTTACAGACGGAGGCGGTGCAATGTACTTTCTCAAAACCCTCCTGAATTTTTATTTTCTTTTTTCAATAGGGCTGGAAACGCCTCCCTTTCCAGAGGTATCCGGAGGTCCGCCTCCCGGCGGCACCGAAGATCTCTTTACGAAGTTTTACGGCAAGGGTCTCCCACACCCGCCGGTTCTGCCGCCTGCATGGCATCTTCCTTACAGGCTCAGGGAAATACCGAGATTCAGGTTTACATCTTTTGGTCTCTCCTCACTACAGCTTTCGGCAATTGCCAAAGATCACGGAGCTACCATCACTGAGTTTCTGGGATCTGTCTTTCTCTACTCCCTGCAGGAGCTGAGACTGAAAGAAGAAAAAGGATCTCCGCATATAAGGGTGCAGATACCTTTTGACCTGCGCAAGAAGTTCGATGCTTTTACCCTTCGCAACTTCTCCCTCTTCGTTTTACCGGAGATAGACATCCGTATGGGTCACTATACTTTCACAGAGGTGCTTCAGGAAGTAAAAATGACCATCCAGATGAGTGATGAGAAGAGGATCAGAAACATCATAAGCCGGAATGTATCAAATGAGAAGAACCCTGTGATAAGGGTAATGCCTCTGTTTATCAAAAGCCCGGTGCTGAGAATGGCTTACAGGAAATTCGGTCCCAGTCAGTTCACAAGTATTATCACCAATATGGGCAGGGTTATGCCCAAAGGCCCTGCCGCTGATCTTATCCAGGCAATGTCTGTCACGCCGCCACCGCCACATAAAGATATTAAAGTGACATGCGGCTTGATTACCCTCGGAAAAAATACGATATTGACCTTCGGATCCCTTACAGATTCTACAGACCTGCAACGTGAATTTATTCGTTTTCTTACAGGCACAGGTATATCGATAAAACTATTAAACAACAGTTAACCAAATCATTATGGGAATTTGTAAAAACTGCGGAGTGGACCTTGGTGAGGGTAATGACAGTTGCCCTCTGTGCGAAGGCATGGAGAATAACAAAAGAGTTGTCTCACCGGCAGATGTTCTGAACATATCGAAAATGCAAAATGCCAGGCAGCTATATGAACTTACCATGCTGCTCCTGTCATGCGGTATCATTATAACCATTGCCATTGACGCTGTCTTCGGCAAGGGAATGAACTGGTCACTATTCACCACAACCTGCATAGGATACGTGATGGCAGGCATAACCATTCTCTACTTCTGGCACCGCCGACCCTACCCGCTGATAGTTAGCGGAATGATCTCAACGCTTATCCTGCTTTTTCTCATCGATAACATGACGGGACATTCAGGCTGGTTCAGAACGGTGGCAGGACCGCTTGCCTTTTCGCTTTTTATCCTTTCCGGACTGGTGGTTTATCTGAACTCCCTTTCGATATACAAAGGATTGAATCTCATAGCCCTGATACTTATTGCACTGGCCATTTTTATAATAATAACGGAATATTTAATTGACAGGTTTAACTCGGGGTTGTTCAAACCACAATGGTCAATCGTTACGGCTGTTTCCCTATCAATAATTGCCCTTATCCTGATCTTCGTCCACTACAGGCTTAAAAGGGGTCGGAGCCTCGGAAGACTCTTTCATGTTTGATGCCTGATGATTTTGGTGCTCATACAACATAGTTTTTCCTTGTCAGTGGCTGTGCCAAATGAAATATATTTACATTCAAAATTCCATTAATGATAAGATCATTTGCAGCCGGATTGTTTCTGGCAATAATTTCAGTTAACCTGACAGCACAGGAGATCAAATCTCCGGACCAGTTCCTGGGCTATGAGTTGGGGACGCGATTCACACTCCAATACAATGTCACTGAATATTTCAGATATGTAGCGGAGGTAAGTCCCAATGCTGAATGGCTTTCGTACGGAGAGACCTACGAGGGTAGGCTGCTGGGTGTATGCTTTGTCTCTTCTCCCGGTAACCTTGCAAACCTTGAGCAGATCAGGATAGCCAATTTACAGCGTACCGGTTTGAAAGAAGGCAGTTCAGAGGCAGAACCTGTGCCTTTTGTATGGCTCGCCTATAACATCCACGGATCTGAGCCTGCCGGTACCGAGACGGCCATGAAAGTGCTGTATGCGCTTGTCACCGGAAATTATCCGGAAGCCGATGAGTGGATAAAGAACTGTATCATCATTATTGACCCCTGTCAGAATCCGGACGGGCGTGATCTCTTCACCGTACGGTACCTCAGGGCACAGGGTTACCCTGCAAATGTTGACCCAAATGCCTGGGAACACAACCAGGGATGGCCATCAGCCAGGCTGAACCATTATCTCTTTGATCTGAACCGCGACTGGAGCTGGCAGATACAGCAGGAGACACAGGTGAGGATGAAGCTTTACAACGATTATATGCCACAGGTGTATGCCGACTTCCATGAAATGGGTGCAGGATCCACATTCTTCTTTCCCCCGGGGGCTGATCCATGGCACCAGGTTATTACGCCATGGCAGCATGAGTATCATAAACTGGCGGGTGAGGCAAGTGCTAAGCTGTTTGATGAAAAGGAGAGACTCTATTTCACAAAAGACAATTTTGATCTGTTCTGCCCCAGTTTCGGTGACACCTGGCCCCTCTTCAACGGTGCAATGGGTTTCACTCTCGA
>DATKUS010000278.1:0-32529 GCA_035530535.1 Bacteroidales bacterium | reverse complement strand
GATATTGCCGGCCTTGTCTATAACGCCAAGGTCTCCGGTATGCATCCAGCCCTCCTCGTCTATAATTTCTTTTGTGGCAGCGTCATTCTTGTAATAACCAAGCATGACATTGTCGCCGCGGAGGATAATTTCGCCGACAATATTCTCCTGGTCTTCAGAGTCGATCTTAACCTCCAGTGTGTCAACTGCGCGGCCTGAGGCTCCCAGCTCAGTGGTATCCCATGAGGAATAGCTGATAAGCGGTCCGCACTCAGTCATTCCGTAGCCCACAGTAAAACGAAAACCGATCGTCCTGAAGAACTTCTCTGCATCTGCGTTGAATGCCGCACCCCCGATGACAAGCTCCTTGAACCTGCCTCCAAAGGTTTCGACAAGCTTCTCGCGAACCTTCTTGTGCAATACCTTGTTCACACCGAGAACCATAAGAAGAGCTTTCATGTGGGGCTTGCTGATAACGGGTATGAGCTGCTTCTTATAGACCTTTTCTATCACCAGGGGCACCGAAAGAATGAGCCTCGGCCTTATCTCCTTGAAGGCCTGCAAAAGTATCTGTGGTGAAGGCGTCTTGGTAAGAATGGTTATATGACAGCCGTAGGTGAAGGGAAACAGGAATTCAAAGGCACCGCCAAAGGTGTGTGCCAGCGGCAGGAAGGACACTACCGGATCACCCGGCTCAAGAGGCATGTGTGTCTGGGCAAAACGAACATTGGCCGCCAGGCTCCTGTGCGGTATCATCACACCCTTCGAGAAGCCTGTCGTACCCGAAGTATAGCTTATCACTGCAAGCTGCTCGTTGTCGACCTCTGAAAACTTAATGTCCTTCTGACTGAAGTCGGGATATGCCGCCTTAAAACGTTCATCGAGACTCCTGTAAACCGTGGAATAATTCTCAGCACGGCTCATGACCATTTCGAAGTTGTCAAGGCTGACCGCGCATGCAATCTCTTTGAGCTTTTCGGCTTCCAGCTGCTCCCATATCTTTTCGTCAGCAAAAATGAGCTTCGAGTCTGAATGGTTAATGATGTTCTGCAGGTCTTCGGTCCTGAAATCCGGGAGTATGGGAACAACCACGGCCCCGTACGTAACGATGGCGAGGTAAGATGCACACCAGTTGGCGGAGTTCCTGCCTGCCATGGCTATCTTGTCTCCCTCCTTTATTCCGAATTCCCTGAAAGCCATATGAAGCTTGACAATTCTTTCGGCTATTTCCTTATAAGTATAGCCCTTCTCACGATAATTCGAGAGTGCTTCTATGTCCCAGTTCTTCCGGATGCTCTCTTCTACATACGTGATAAATCTTTCCTTGATCATGACCGTGGAGTTTTTTTCTGTTTGTAAAGCAAATGTAATTTTTTTAACCGGTTAAAGAACCTCAGAACCGGTAAAGCAGGATAACGGTTATCATCATCACAATATTCACTACAGAGAAGATCAGGTTAAAATAGACCCGTCTGGAGCTGAAATGAGTGATCTTACGTGAAAAGATGGCAACTGTGGGGACGAAGAGCACAACCAGAAATATGAAGAACTCAGGACCGTCAAAGACCTGACTCAATCCTCCCCCTGTGAGGCTTGCAAAATAAATGACTATCAGTGTAACGAGCAGGTACAGAAGATAAGAGCCTTTCAGCGCCAGGGTGGATAGAGGCCGGGAATGGTGCAGCTTATGAGGCTTAAGGTAGGCATAGGCAATTGAAAAAACGATGAGGACGAAGAGGCCGCCAAGGATGAAGTTGAATATCTCAGGGAAGTTGTCCATGTTTTTCATTGAGGTGTTATGATTCTCTGCCTGCCCAGATGAGCGAGCTTGCTCCCAGAACGGCTGCATTCTGTGTGCTCAGCTCCGAAGGCAGCAGTTTTACTTTATCACGATAAATATATAGCAGATTCTCTTCCATATGCTTCTTTGCCGGCTCAAAGATCAGCTCCTTTGCCAGAGCGAGGCCGCCGAAGAGGAAGATGGCTTCAGGATTGGTATGGGCCACAACGTCTGCAAGCTTGTATCCCAGCATCGCACCTGTATGTTCAAAGGCACGCAGTGCAATAGTATCTCCGCGTCGGGCAGCTTCATATATCAATTTTGAGTCGAGTTCGTCAAAACTGTATTTCCGCAGTTCACTGGGCTCAAGCCTGTCTGCCAGTATCTTCAGCACAGTGCGCTTTATACCGGTGGCAGAGACATATGTCTCAAGACACCCTTTTCGGCCACAGCCACAGTCGCGGTTGGACAGTCCCGGCCTGATAGAGGTATGGCCTATCTCGCCGGCAAAACCGTCATGACCATAGACAAGCTTGCCGTCAACAACAAAGCCACTGCCAAGGCCCGTTCCCAGGGTTATGACCACAAAGTTCTTCATGCCCCGCGCCCCGCCGTAGATCATCTCTCCCACGGCTGCCGCATTGGCATCATTGGTGACAATGACGGGAAGAGTAGTGTGACGTTTGAATATCTCTGCAATAGGTATTATGCCCTTCCATGGCAGGTCAGCAGGGTATTCGATCGTCCCCTTGTTAATGTTTCCCATTGGAGCGCCAATGCCATAGCCGAGGATCTCAACGTCCCTGCCTGTTTTCTGCCTGGCAACCATTATCTTTTCATAGAGAGCAGCAACAAAAACCTCCGGCTCCTCATAATGAATTGTCCCGATGGAGCCTTCAACAAGAATATGCCCGTCACGGTCAACAAAACCAAAGACAGTGTTGGTGCCACCTATATCTATTCCTACAACAACTTTTTCACTTTCCATGCTCAGCGCCCAAATTCATTGCCAACTTTTCTAGCCCTCCTTGGATGGTCAAGATCTATCTTCAGGGAAATACCAGCCTCAACAAGGATATTCCATCCTGCGGCAAGCTGGATATACTCTGAATATTGCCCTCCGTCAGGAATGGAGATAGTGGGGAAAATGGTCTTTTTCTTTGAAATAGCTATCACCCCGATCCCGGCACCATTTACAAGACACTCCATGAACTTATCCTGGTCCTCTTCAAAAGGATCGATCCATATCAGAACCTCGTTCTTATCCATCACCTCCTCTATGCCATGAAGAGCAAAGGTACCCTCAAGAAATCCCGATTTCTTCCTTGTTATCTCATTCGTTTTCAGGGCCAGTTCGGCAGCGACGCCGTTGTCACGGCCTGCAAAATAGATCATGTCAGCCTTGCGGATGATGTCAATAATTTTTTTATCAATCTTGCCTGTCAGCACCTGTTCTGCCAGTTCTGCCGCCTTCTTCAATCCCTCCATCTTTTCTCCCCGCAGGTGGCGAAGAAGAGAATCGTAAAACAAGCCCTGTTCAACAACCGATTTGGTAGCAGCCACGGCGTTTTCCTTTCCGCATGCAAGAACATGCGTGTCGGCAACCACCTCACCAAGCCTGGTGTCTTTGTTTGCTGTAAGACCGAAGACCGCATTATGCTTCTTCTGTTTCAGGCTGTTTACAAGCCTTATAACCTCTTTTGTCTGCCCCGAGTTCGAGGCGGCAAAGACTGCATAGTCCTGCAGGTTATAATCCAGAGCCTGCGTGCAGCCTTCAGTTATCACAGGAATAAGAAATTCTTTTTTCAGGGAGGAGAAGATGGCCCTCTTGGCGGGAAAAAGCCTGCTGCTGCCCTCGCCTGTGAGGAAGAGTCCTTTTTTAGACCTGATGGCCTTGACAAAACGTTTGGAAGCGGCAGGATCAAATGCCCGAATAATGCCGGGAGTCTCCATCATCTCTCTGACAAGAGCGAATTGGCTGTACTTCTTCTCTGTTAGGTTCATGTAATGTTCTTTATTGTTATACTATAAATTCTTTCAGGTCACGCTGCACCTGCGGATCTTTCTGGAACCCGCCGCCGAGGTGCTGCCAGTAAACTTCGGCATAATCTACTCCCACTAATTTACCATAGTTTTTGTTGCCCTCCAGTACAAAACCGAAGAAATCATCAATTTTGTGCATATGTTTCATCAGTTCGAGCTGTGAATGATGCCTGCCGAGCATCTCAATCTTAGTCTTCACCACGCTTGTGACATCGACGAAGAAGTGGGGAGGCGTTATCTGTGAACCCAGGGGATCACTCAGTGTCAGGGGCGAAGAGTGGTACAGCAACGGCGTTACCTCCAGCGGCTTTTCCGGCACCGGCACCGGGTCGAGTGAGGCCACCATAGCTGCCGCCTCAACAATGGCGGCTGTTGCACGGTGATCAGGATGATAATCGTTTGACAGATGCGTGAAGACTATCCCGGCCCTCACCTTGCGCATGAGAGAAATGGTTTTCAGTCTCATCTCCGGATTATCAAACAGGGAACCGTCAATCCCCCCCAGGGAATAGTACTCAGCGTCAAGCACTGCTGCTGCTGCCTGTGCTTCACCGAACCTGACCCTGGCTGTCTCCTCCATGCTCATGTTGCAGCCCCCAAGGTCGCCGCCGGTCATTGTGGCTATTATAATCTTATATCCCCGGTCATGCAGGAGCTTCAGCGCTCCTGCATTCCACGCCTCCGCATCATCAGGATGTGCATTGAGGGATAATACTACTTTGTTGAATTCTGTTGCCATAGCTTGTGAGATTTATTTCTTAACCATAATCCTTTCCAGTTTTATAAAACCGGGCAGTTCTCCCGTGAGAGGCTTCATATATCTTCTGAAGGCCTCGGAGACAAAATTCCCTTCTTCATTGAAATATTCTGCCGGCATCGGCTTCGCTGCCACTGCCACATCGTTCAGGGGCACTTTGCTAAAAACCGTTCTATACGGCTCGTCTGAGAGTCGTTCTATTGTCACCATGTACCCTGATGCGCCCGTCTCAGCCAGTCTCACGGCCTCTGTTCCGCACCGGTACGCCTCGCTGAGGTCAAGGGGCAAAGCCCTGACAAAGTCGCTCATTATCAGCGACTCCGTTATCTGAAACTCTCCGCGGAGGCCATACTCAGATGATATCATGCGATGCAGGTTAAGGGCCACGCTGGCACCGCCCATGGCACCAAACTCGGTATTGCTGAATTTGTCCTTCACAACGGATGAGCTCACGGGGGTGCCGTCTGCAAACCTGATGCCCTCGCCGCAGACCACAGAAACCCACCCGTAATTCTTTATGCACCTCTCAACGTCAGCAAGGAATTTCTCAGTGCTGAAATGATGCTCCGGGGTATAGATGAGGTGCGGAGCATCATCTTCGTCCTTCCTGACCATTGCAGTGGCGGCAGCAAGCCATCCGGCATCACGACCTATTGTCTGGTAGACAACAAACTGGTCCACTTTTTTCATGTCACGGGCGAGCATGCCGGCCTGCATTACGTTAAGCATGTTAGACCTTGCCGCGGAGGCAAAGCCGGGAGTATGGTCAGTGCCGAAGAGATCATTGTCAACAGTCTTGGGTATCCCCACCCCGGTGAGGCCATACCCTGACCGGCGGCAATAATCCTCTATCCTGTTGACGGTGTCCATGGTGTCATTCCCCCCTATAAGGAAGAAATAATGAATGTCATACTTCTTCAGGACTTCCAGGATCCTGGGGAGATCTTCTTCCCTCACCTTATGACGTGAAGAGCCGAGAGCCGAAGAGGGTGTCTCACGAAGTCCTTTTATGACCCGTGACGACTGTCTTCCAAGGTCATAGAGCCACTCGTTCATGAGCCCCTCGATGCCGTAGTTCATGCCGTAGATCTCACCTATGACGGAAGAGGACATGGCGGCGTCGATGACTCCCGCCAGGCTTGCGTTAATGACTGATGTAGGGCCCCCGGACTGCCCGATGACTGCATTGCCTTTTGCCATAAATATATTATTGCAGGTTCCTAAATAAACTTCAGCGTGCCGAAAAACTCAGGCCGGTGGTAGTCGGGCTTCTCCGTCTTCACAGGGTTCCAGGTGACAAAATGAGGATTGCTGAGCTTGTCTCCGCATTTATAAAAGTTTGCACTGAAGGTCTTGCCCTTCAGTGCGGTCACATGATGGTGAAAGAAAATGTCAAGAGGTATGGCTAAAGTAAGTGACCACCGGATGTCTCCCTTAATCTCCCCGAAAGGCTTGTCTCCCATAGTTGTTATTCGGCGGATACGCTCCGTATAAGCCGGATCAGCCCTCACGCTGTCAGCACGTCCGTGTCCTGCACCCAGCAGGACAGTCCCTATGGGATTAAATTCAAAGTTGTAGTAGATGCCGTCATCGGATGGTGATACAAAAAATTCCACGCAGGAGTCTTCACATACCATCTGGTTGGGCTCGTCCTTTTCTGCTTTGGTGTTACTCTCCCTTACATAGTACTTCAGGTAGATCTCCTTTTCACCCCAGGCAATATTGAATTTCACATCAGGCTTATAGCTGTAATTCTCCCAGTTAATAGTACCTATGACATTGCCATCCCCCAGTTCATCAAGCCTGGCTGATACTTCAGCCATGGCCGGATAACCGCTCCCTGCAATCAACCTTGTAACTTCAATAACCTTCATTGAATATTGGTTTTGTCTACTTCTGAACCAGAAGAACCAATAACACAAAGATATCACATGTATGTGAGAGGAGCAAATCTATTTCAGCTCTTTCCAGATCAGGGCGGAGGCGCCCAGTACGGCAGCACGGGCCTCCGGGAGTTCTGACGGCAGCACATTAAAGGTGCCGCGGAAGACAGGCTGCACAAGTTCGTCGGCATACTTTCTGACGGGTTCGAAGATGGCATCGCCGGCCTGTGCAAGGCCCCCGAAGAGGAATATGGTTTCAGGGCTTGAAAAGATGACTGCATTGGCTATGCCGAGGGCTATCATGTGTGCTGTCTGGTCGATGGCCATCTGTGCTATGATGTCACCGGCGGCAGATGCTTCAACCACGCGTCTTGATGTAATCTCCGTGCTCTTCAGGTCTCGCAGTATGCTATCCTCGCGGCGGTCGCTCAGGAGGAACATCACCGTGCGCACAAGACCCGTGGCTGAAGCGTATGTCTCCAGACATCCCCTGCGGCCACAGCCGCAGACTCTGCCGCCTTCGGCTACCGTCATATGACCCAGCTCACCTGCAAAACCGGTATGACCATACACAACCTCACCATCAACGACAATGCCGCTGCCAAGACCTGTCCCTAATGTCAGTATTATAAAGTTCTTTATACCCCTGGCGCCGCCGAAGAGCATCTCCCCCAGCGCGGCGGCATTAGCATCATTGGTAATGCGTGTTCTCAATCCTGTCTTACGCCCGGTGATCCTCACCAGCGGTATGATACCCTTCCACCGCAGGTTGGTCGCCAGCTCAATGGTGCCCTTGTTGAAATTCGCATTGGGCGCCCCTATCCCAATACCCACAAGCTTCAGATCATCCCTCCCGGAAACCATCTCCTTAAGCTTGCTGTCAAGCGCTGTCACAAAGTCATCGGCAAAAGCATAGTCGGCCGTCGCCAGCCTGCCTTCACCATGTATCTCTCCCTCTCCATCAACAAGCCCGATGATGGTGTTTGTCCCGCCGATATCAACTCCGGCAACTACTTCTTTCATCATATTCCCTTTTTAAACTTCTTTCAACAGATCAGGCTTTGTCCGGTATGTCTCCAGTACCAGCTCGCCAAACAGGGTGTTCGCCCATGCAAACCATTTGCGGGTAAATTGTGTGGGGTCATCCTTCATAAAAGACTCATGCATGAAGCCCGTTGCAGCATGAGTGTTCTTAAGCATCCGTAGTGATGCAACGATATCATAATCACTGTTAGCCGTCAATGCCTTTACGGTGATCCCGAGGGGCCACACGCGGTTAAGGCCTGTATGCGGACTCCCAACCCCGGCACCCATGATGCCAGAGAAGTACCAGGGATTGCTCCTGCTCAGGACAAAATTCCTCGTTCTCAGGTAGAGCGGATCATTGCGGTCAATGGTGCCGAGATATGGCATGGCCAGCAGGCTGGGCACATTGGCATCATCCATAAAATTGAAATTATGATATCCGTCGGTCTCGTAAGGTATTATCTCTCCGTATTCCGGATGATTCGCCCTGGCATATTTGTTCAGCGCCGCCTCCACCTCATCAGCCAGGGCCGTTGCCCCGGCACTCAGGGTTGTATCATTCAGTACAATGGAAGATATCTCGGCTATCTGGTGCAACGACTTTACGGCAAAGTAGTTGGATGGTATGAGAAATGGCCATGTGGTGGCATCATCTGATGGTCTGAAAATGGAAACGATAAGTCCCACAGGAACTATCGGATTGCCATACCCGCCACCGGCAACCGTATCCGTCTGCCATCCTGTTACTCTCTGAAACCTGTATGGCCCCGGGCCCTCTTTACGCTGCTGCTGATTAAATGTCTTTATCACCAGCTGCATCGCTTCCTTCCATGAGGCGTCAAAGACAGAAGTGTCTCCTGTGGTCTTCCAGTAGCCGTGTGAAAGTCTCACAGGATAACAAAGGGAGTCTATTTCCCACTTGCGCTCATGCAGCTCGGGCTTCATCTCGGTAAGGTCACTCATCCATTCGCTCTGCCCCGGACCGTCATTGAATGCATTTGCATAAGGATCAATATGGATGCACTTAACCTGCCTGTTTATAACGCCTGCAATGAGATCCTTAAGCCCGGCATCAGAGGCTGTCAGTGACATGTAAGGCCATACCTGCGCCGTTGAGTCGCGAAGCCACATGGCATGAATGTCGCCGGTGATCACAAAGGTATCAGGTCTCTTATCCTTCTCGCTGAAACTGACTGTGGTATCAAGGGTGTTCGGGAAGCAGTTTTCAAAGAGCCAGGCCAGCTCATTGTCTCCGAGAAACGACTTTACCTCTTTTATCGTCTCCTCAACAGCTTTGCTCCGGAACCTGCGCAGCGCCGGCAATGGCCTGTTAGACAATCTGTTAACCTTTTCCTGCATGGCAAATGACGGCACGCCGGCGGTTACCGCAGCGCCGGCAATTACACTGTTCCTTATGAATCTTCTGCGGGTTGTCATCTCTCTTTACCTTTTTATTTCCGGCTTGCTGCGCAGCGATACGTCCTTCCTGTACTTCAGGCTGATATCCCAATCCTGCTCCAGCTCCCAGTTTATCTTTACATCAAGCTCTCCGTTGTAATAGGTGACAGGCTCCGGACTGACCAGCGGTATATAGCTGCCTGTCGTCCAGGCCCTGTTGCCGTCAAGGTCATAAATGACCTTCATCCTGTACTTCCCCTTGTCAAGAAGCTCAAACACAACTTTGCCCGGACTCTTCACAAATAACTCCCTGGCGACTCTCTCCCTGTCAGCAAGGAGCTGAATGATAACATCGCCTTCGTAGCCCGTAAGATTGGTCGTGACATTTCCGTAGTCCTCGCGGGTGGCAACGGTAAATCTGTACCCTGTTGAATCTGAAAATGAGTTGTAAATATCCGAAAAGGAGCTGTCAGAGCATGAAAGAGAGTATGAAACGCCGGGAAGCAGGGCGGCATTCATAATATAACGACGCAGGTCAAGTGAATCCCTGGCAAAAGAGTGAGGAACATTTACCGCCACCGAATCAATCAGCCGTTTGAGGGTGATCTTTGAGGTATCCGGTTCATTCATCGGCGCCATGCCCGCAAACCATATACGCGTACCGGGTCTTATCTTTGTGCTGATGTTTGTCCTGTATGTTCCGCCGGTGCGCCTTGGCGTTCCTCTTGTTACTGCCGGCTTCTGAAATCTCAGAGACACGGTGTCGGTCCTTGACACGTTGGTGCCCGTGCTGTCAGTGAAGGGATATGTTACCAGTGCCTCTATTAAAACGCGATTGTAAACCGAGTCTTCGGTGATCCAGAGTCTGAATGTGTCACGTTTAAGATTGTTCTCCATGAACCATGCCTCATCAGGCACATCTCTTAGTTTCACTGAAAACTCCGATGTGTCAGATGGCCGTGCCAGGCCAAAGGCAAGGGACCCTGCGCTCTTCCGCTCTGTAAATGTCAGATACTGCTTTGAGGGGTCAACGAGGAATGCATATATGCGGTGCCTGCCGTAGGTGTAGACCGAAGCCTTTGCGCTCTCCGGCGCAGCCGGCAGTTTGTAGCTGACGCTGTCAAGATCGTTAATGGAATAGTCGGCCGGGGTGATCACCAGCACAGAATCACAGAAGGCAAACGTCTCAGACTCAAGGTCATATTTCTTGTTGCCATTCAGGTCTTTCATGCCAAAAAGCCTGTAGGTCCCGGGCTTTACATTGCTTATGGCAAATCCTCCTGAGGGATTCGGCATGGATATGTATGCCGGAAGAAGCGTGCGCGGGGCTGTGTCTGACAGGTTTGAATACATCATCACCAGCATATCCGCAGCAGTCTCCAGGTCGGTGGCATTGAAGACGTTACCCGTTACAGTAAGCGAGTCGAGCACCGGCCCCGTGGAGAAAACATACTGGTAATTGGGTATGGGATTGTTCTCGTTATTATCACGTATGGCATCCTGAAAATAAAATGTATAGGTGGTGCTGTCAGCGAGGACCTCATCCCAGCTTACAACAAGGTCCTTGCCCTTCAGCCTGACCACCGGTTTCTTTTCCAGGGGTGGCGAGACCATGAACTTGTCAGTGATCTTGTCTAGCACAACGTACTCATCAAAGGAAACAGTAAATGATTTATTGGTGAACATCACCGTGCCGTTTTCGGGCTGACTTTTAAGTGTCACGGGAGGGTCAGCATCTTTGGGTCCTCCTGAGGGTGCGCTTATCTTGGCACAAGCTGCCACGGCGAGGATCATCAGCCCGGCAACGCCCACCCTGTTTGCTATGTAACTCTTAATGTTCACTGTTTACAAACTTACATCAAATTTTCCCTTTTGCCCTTCTTCTTGTCCCGTATGGACTTTTTTTTATTTAAGTTTGTATTCCAAACACTGAAATTATGACCCTTCAAATCATTCCGTGGGACATCAATCCCGAGATATTCAGAATCGGTAGTTTTGCAGTAAGATGGTACGGACTTCTCTTTGCCTCCGGCTTTCTCTTCGGATACTACATAATGCAGCGCATGTTCAGGAACGAGGGTCTGGGCGACGCCGTTCTCGACAGGCTCACTGTTTATGTGGCTATTGGCACTATCCTTGGCGCCCGGCTCGGGCACTGCTTCTTCTATGAGCCGGATTACTATCTGGCACATCCTGTGGAGATACTGAAGGTGTGGCACGGGGGCCTTGCAAGCCACGGCGCCGCAATAGGGATACTCCTCGCCCTGTGGCTCTTCGTCCGCAAGGAGAAAAAACCTTATATATGGGTTATCGACAGAGTGGTAGTTGTGGTGGCCCTCGCCGGAGCCCTTATCCGACTCGGAAATCTTATGAACTCGGAAATATACGGTGTCGAGACAACGCTTCCCTGGGGATTCGTTTTCCTGCGTAACGGCGAAAATGCCCCTAAACATCCCACACAGATCTATGAAGCATTGGCATATCTCTTCACTTTCGTCCTCCTCCTTAGAATCTACTGGAAGAACAAGGGAAAACAGCGTCCGGGGCTCCTTTTCGGCCTCTTCCTGATATGCGTCTTCTTCTTCAGGTTCCTGGTTGAATATTTAAAGGAAGACCAGGTGGCTTTCGAGGCAGGGATGAAGCTGAATATGGGACAGTGGCTAAGCATACCTTTTGTCCTTGCCGGGATTGTGCTTCTGATATGGGCATACCGGCGAAAAGAGCCGGGGCCGCTGAAAGCGAAGCGGTAGAGACAATACAAAATCCTGTCTCCCGTAAGAAATTATCCTTTCTTTATCAGCCCGTAGAATATCAGGCGTAGTATTGCCTCAAGCCGGACATTAATATCGATATCGCGTTTTCGCCAGAAGAGGGGCACCTCGAATCCTTTCAGCATCGTCTGGATTGCCATGGCCGTATATTCACTGTCCTCCACCTCAAAAATGCCGCGGTTGTTGCCCAGGTAGACCAGCAGCCTCAGGATGGCTAGCTCCTCACGGTCATACCTCTCGCGTATCTTCTCAATGAATTCGTAATGGTCAAGGTGCTTGTCAAAAACGGCATTGTAGTAGTTTGAGAGCTTCTCAAAGGCCCTCATCCTCACAAAGATATAGTTTCGGAGTTTGTCCTCGGGAGAGTCAACCTCCCTGATCGCCGTGGTGAGCTGAAAACGAAGCTGGTTTGCCTCGTACTTTACAACAGCCTCAAAAATCTCCTCCTTGCTGCCAAAATAATAATAGATGGAGCTTTTCCCTTTTTTCAAAACCCTGGATATCTCGTCCATCGTGGTGTTCTTGAAACCGTGATGACTAAATATCCTGCTGGCTGTAAGAACAATCTTTAACCTGTATTCCTCCTTGTTTACCATAACAATCGCTCCCGGCAAAGATAATACGTTGCTATAAAATAAATGGAATAGTCGGCCTGAAAATTCGAAAAACATACGGATTTATGTTCAGGATAAAATAAGAGTTGTTAAACATAATTTTATGAGGTCAATTATTTATAATTTTAGCGAACTTTTTTAAAGACGAACTTCAGGTAATGAAGGTTGGGGAGAGACACTTCAGAAGCATCTGGCCGGATGAACAGGATCAGAAAATCATATGGATCATTGACCAGCGTAAACTGCCATTTTCTTTTGAGTTTCTGGCGCTGACAAGCGTCACGGAGGTCTGCGCGGCCATCAGCGGCATGGCCGTCCGGGGAGCTCCTCTTATTGGAGTCACGGCAGCCTGG
Source organism: Bacteroidales bacterium (assembly GCA_035530535.1). GTDB lineage: Bacteria > Bacteroidota > Bacteroidia > Bacteroidales > VadinHA17 > SR-FBR-E99. Next base: position 19,925 of record DATKUS010000278.1, on the reverse strand, counting down.
GGAATATACCTCTCTCTTCTTGAACACAGGACATCTGAAGAAATGCTGTCATACGTTCATCACGATGCTGACATGCTGAAAGCCACACGTCCCACCGCCGTTAACCTGGCCTGGGCTGTTGACTTTATGATGGACCGTATTTGCGAAGACCCGTCTCCGGAGGCTGTAAGGAAGGCTGTAGTATCTCTTGCAGACAGCGAGGTTGAGAGCTGCCGTCGCACCGGGCAGAATGGCCTTCCACTGATTGAAGAAGCAAGCAGCAGGAAGGGTGGCGCACCCGTTAATATCCTTACTCACTGCAATGCCGGCTGGCTGGCATGTGTTGATTACGGCACCGCCCTGGCACCGGTTTACCTGGCGCACGACAGGGGAATAAAAGTCCATGTGTGGGTCGACGAAACACGTCCGCGTAACCAGGGCAGCAGGCTCACCGCCTGGGAGCTCTCGAATCATGGAGTCCCCTGTACTCTTATTACCGATAATGCCGGCGGACACCTGATGCAAAAAGGGATGGTGGATATGGTTATTGTGGGATGCGACCGTGCTACCGCCGGTGGAGATGTGGCAAACAAAATAGGCACTTACCTGAAGGCCCTGGCGGCATATGACAATAATATACCATTCTATTCTGCGTTTCCTGTTTCATCAATAGATCTGTCCATGAACTATATGGATGACATTCCTGTTGAAGAGAGAGACGCTGATGAAGTAAGAATAATGGAGGGCATTCCGGCAGACGTTAAGAATGAAGCGACGGCAGACGGTCAGCCGACCTCAGTATATATATGCCGGAATGATACCCCTGTATCCAATTTTGGCTTTGACATCACCCCTGCCAGATTGCTGACAGGACTTATTACAGACCGCGGCATATGCCGGGCTGACAGAAAATCAATAATAAAAATGTTATCGTAATTATATGGAAGGCTTTGTAAAATTCAACTGCTACTGGAGCCAGTCGGGCCCCGTAATAACGGACGAGCAGTATGAGATAATCAATCACTGGAGGGATATACTTTTCAATCTTGATCTTGTAGGAGCATTTGAGAATGGTGTCGGCTTCGGAAATATCAGCATTCGCATTGGCACTACCTCTCAGTTCATCATAACAGGTTCTTCAACGGGAGATATTCCCGAGCTGGAGCCGGGACATTATGTAAAGGTATCGTCATATAACATGGAAGATAATGCCGTCATGTGCAGCGGACCGCTGAAAGCCTCGTCAGAGTCGCTTACCCATGCGGCTATATATATGGCTGACCCGGGCACCCACGCTGTCATCCATGTGCATTCTGTAAAACTCTGGGAAGAGCTGATGAACAAGGTGCCCACCACGGATCCTCAGTTCGAGTACGGCACTACGGGGATGGCGCAGGAGATGATCCGCATCTTCGGATCTTCTGAGGTGTATGAAAAGCGGATAATCGTCATGGCAGGTGATCGCGGGGGGCTGATCACCTTTGGCAATGACCTTGATGAGGCGGCGGGGGTGCTGTTCGGTTATATAAACCGATAGTGGCGTGACATGTGGAGACGTTGAGTACAATGACTTTACGTGGGATCAAAAAACAACGCCGTTATCTTTTTGGTGATTTTTGTTTTTTTAATTATTATTGCACCCTGATTAACCGGGCCCATAGCTCAGCTGGTCCCGTTCCGCCCTCAGGCGGAACGAGGATCCTCGAAAATAAGACAAAATTTCTGTGAAATTTTGTAATTTTCGGGATTAGCAGCATCCCGACCAATGGTCGGGAGGGTCGCCGTTAAACAGAAGTTTTTCCGGGCCCATAGCTCAGCTGGTTAGCAGCACCTGACTCATAATCAGGGGGTCGCTGGTTCGAGCCCAGCTGGGCCCACAAAACAAAGAGCCGTACATAGTGTGGCTCTTTTATTTTTTATTGTTACAGATGGACGAGAAGTTGACGATCCGCCAGACAGCGGAGAGGAAATCCCGACATTTTGAATGTAATGAGAAATCGTTGGGAAGCCCAGTGCCGTCACGTTTTACGTGACGAGCATCCTCGTTCTGCCAAAGCAGAACGGGACAAGGCCAACCTTGGCTTTTAGGCTTCGAATGGTTAAGTCCACTCAATTTAACAAAAGGGCTTAATATGGTTCTGACATGAACTTTTTAAATCAGAAAGAGATTGCAAAATATTATTTTAAACTGTCAAGAGGGATCTTTACAAGGAATTTAGATCCTGCATCAGGCTGGCTCCTAACCTCAATACTGCCATGGTTAAGGTCAACAACTTTCTTCATTATCGACAGGCCAAGTCCGGAACCGGAAAGATTTTTTGTTTTATCTGTCTTTATTCTGGTAAACTCTTTGAACAGCATCGATTGCTCTATATCAGACATTCCTATTCCGGTATCCTCGACTTCCATGTTGAGATTCGTTTCGTCACTGCTTATAGTGATCTTCACTTTTCCCGACTCGCGGTTATACTTAACAGCATTCGAAAGAAGATTATTGAGAATAATCTCAAATTCGCCGGAATCGGCTTTCACTTTCAGCTGTTCCGGGAATTTTGAAATGATCTTAATGTTCTTTTGTATTGCCACCGGGTATATAGAGTCAACTGCCAGTTTTGCTACTTCAACAATATCAACTTCAGTGATTATACGGTTCTTTTTGCCGGATTCGATACGGGTAAAGTCAAGCATATCCATAATCAGTCCTCGCATAGAATCCAGGCGAGTCAGTGATCTGTCAATCATTTTCTCATAGGCAGCTATATCGTCCCCGGCCTGCCTGTCTTTCATTATCCTCAGGTACCCTTCAACAGCATTGATAGGCGATTTTAACTCATGAGACAGAACCGACAGAAACTTGAACCGTACCTGCTTTGCCGCTTCTTTCATTTTGCGGGTCATCCTCTTCAGAAAAAGCTGCTTGGTGATACTTTCAACCGCTGATTTCAAATCCTGCGAAGTGAAGGGTTTCGGTATAAAATTATAAGCCCCGTTATTTGTTGCTCTTAATGCCAGATCTATTGATGCATAGGAGGTTATCATCATTACTGCACAGTCAATCGAGTTACGGTTTATATACTCCAGGACCTCTATTCCCTCAATTCCGGGGAGTTTGTTGTCGAGCAATACAATATCAATCTTCTTTGAATCGAGTATTGATATTGCCTCTTCCCCTGATTCAGCATCAGTGATAAAAAAGTTAAAGTCATCGTCAAAAAAAGGAAAGCTTACTGAATAATCTCTCAGCGATCTGTGTATTCCTGTTCTTATCCCCGGTTCGTCGTCTACAATAAGAAGATTTAGTGTTTCCATAATAAGATATTAAGGTCGGTATTTAACTCTGTGTTCGCATTATAAACCATAAAAGGCTATAGTCTTAACAGCTTGTTTATTTCACGACGCAGCTGGTCAGGTCTTATTCCCTTGGCAATATATTTGTCGGCTTTAATCCAGCTGTTTTCCGATCCGCTTTCCGATTCAAAATTAATCCCGGTAACCGATGTGGCAGATGTTATAATCATTATCGGCACCTCAGGATATAATTTTTTCATTTTGTATGAGAGAATAAACCCGCTGTCGTCATTATTCATCATTAGATCGAATATTGCCAGGTCAGGTTTCTGAAATTTCATAGCTCCCATGCAATCGTCTTCATTAATTGCCGTAACAGCTCTGAAGCCGAAGCTCTCAACATGGAATTTCATCTGTTCAAGATAGTCGGTATCGTCATCAGCAATCAATATTGTTTTGGTGTTATTATTTGTCATCTTCGTTGATTTTATTAAAATTCTATTCTGTAAATAATTGTCTTTTATTGACCAAGATTTAGAGGGATTGTAATTATGACTATTGTTCCGGTTGCTCCTTTCGCCTTGTTGCTGTTTGAAACAACGCTTATTTTCCCTTTATGCATCTTTACTATTCCATACGCCAGGGGCAGTCCTAGTCCGGTTCCCTTACCCGGTTCTTTAGTCGTGAAGAATGGTGTGAATATTTTTTTCCTGTTTTCCTCTGAAATACCAGGACCTGTATCTGAAATGCTCAGTTCAATATCATTGTCTTTCTGTTCCACTCTTATTGTCAATGTTCCGCCTTCATCCATAGCTTCTATTGCATTTTTGTACAGATTGGTCAGCGCTTGCATCATCTGGTCAGGATCAATCTTCATTAACCGGGATTTCAGGTCATGTTCAAAAACCAGAGAAATGTTATCGGGAAGAATCAGTGATTTGAAACTATGGCCTATGAAATTAACAATATCGTACTCCTCAAGCTTAACCTGATTCTTCCTTGCAAAATTCAGCAGTCCTCCGACAATTTTTTTACACTTTTCCGCCTGTTCGTCTATTATGAAAATATCTTCATATACAGCGCTTCCCCTGTCAAGCTCCTCCTTAAGTATGCTGCTATAAAGAGATATTATTCCCAAAGGATTATTCAGCTCATGAGCAATCCCGGCAGATACCTGGCCCATACTTGCCAGTTTCTCCGACTGCTTCAGCGCCTGGCGGGTGTCGGCCAGCTTCCTGTTTGATAAATTCAGTGCTTTCACTGACTCATGGAGCTTTTCTATTGCATAGGGAAGGCACATTTCTGTATCCGCCAGCCCTTCCGCCACAGCCCTGGCGTGGTCGCGGCAAATCTCATACCCGCATGCTCCGCAGTTAAGCATATCGGAAGGGGTTGTGCGACCCATGGATATCAGCACCTTTTCAACATCATCGGGTGAGGGCTCGTTCAACAGGGTATCACATGCCAGGAACCTTCTGCTCAGGTCAATATCCGAATATTGATTTATTTCTTCTTCCCAGTTATTATTCAGTGATCTCATTTTAGATGCAACATATTCACTGATTTTTTTCCTCTTTATAAACTGCCCACCTTTTCTTGTCATACCCGGCCCCTGTATACATCCGTCACAACACAGCAATTCAAGATGCTGGTCCTTTAGAATTCCTTCTTCAAAGTTCCTGATTGCTTCCATGAAGAAGGATTTTCCTTCTGCAGGTACGACTTCCCCTTTTCCAAGTCCTTCTGTTCTGTTTATTGATTGCAACAGCCCGTGATTAACCGGATAAACCGCCCCTTTCCCGGAGTGCGGACCATCGAATGATGATGCCTCAGCATTATCCGGGGTAATGCCATGCTCGGCAAACAACTCTCTCAGCTCGGTGAAAGTAAGCACTTCGGAAAATGATTCTGATTCTGTTTTTTTAGCAATACATGGACCTATGAAAACCATCTCAGTATCTGCCCCGTATTTTTTCTTTACAACCTCTGCTATAGCCATTGCGGGCGAAGCAACCGGCGCCAGGAATTCTATCAGATCGGGATGATAATGCTCAATATAATTCACCACTGCCGGACAATCAGAAGTTATCGTTGGCTTTGAGCCGCTGTCGTTAAATATTTTACTGTACTCTTTTGATATAAGATCCGCCCCAAAGGAAACTTCAACAACCCGATCGAATCCAAGATTCCTGATCATTCCGATCAGTATCCGGTAGTCATCAATTTCCAGGAACTCCGCAGGAAAACTCGGAGCAAGGCATGCAACAGTTGTTGCTCCGGATCTGAGCAAAGAGATAACTCCTTTCCCTGATTGCCTGTATATCTTGGCATTCTGACTGCAAACCTTGACACAATTTCCACATGCAATGCATCTCTCAGGGATAACCTCAGCCTGGCCATTAATTATACTGATGGCTTTTACCGGGCATTCTCTTACACAGGTATAACAAACCTTGCAAAGGTTTTTAACCGTAAATACAATTGGATTTTCTCTGGTAAAAGCAGCCATGCTGATTAGATTTTAGTATAAACAACTATTTAATAACAATCCTTTTTTTATACCGGGTATGTAGCAGTTCATGTGACTTCTTGCCAAGGGGCTCTCCCAGGAACTCTTTATAAAGAAGGATCAGGTCGGGATTTTTATGAGACACTTTTATAGATTCAGTATCATCAATCCTGTATAATGACCGGGCTCTCTCCTTAAGGACGTTTTCATTAAGATTTATTGGTTGTCCGCCCCCGCCGACACATCCGCCGGGACAGGCCATTACTTCGATAAAATGTATGTCTTTCCTGCCGGCTTTTATCTGATCAAGAAGCTTTCTGGCGTTTGCCAGTCCGCTTACCACAGCCACTCCTATGTCAAGATCTCCAATCTTAATCCTGGTCTCCTTATGTTCCTTCAGTCCTCTTATCTCAGGAATCTTGAAGTTGACAACCTCCCGTCCGGTAAGAATATAAAAAGCTGTTCTGACAGCGGCTTCTGCTACCCCTCCTGTATTTCCGAAAAGCTTGCCTGCTGAAGTTCTTATTCCCATCGGCGTGTCTGCGGTTTCAGGTTCGATCTCATGCATATTTATCCCAAAAAGTCTGATAAATTTCACAAACTCCCTTGTTGTTATAACGGCATCCACATCGCTTATTCCCTTCCGTGTCATCTCCTCCCTCTGTGCTTCAAACTTCTTGGCAGTGCATGGCATGATTGATACCGAATAAATATTTTCCCTGTTTAATCCCTGCTGGTCGGCAAAATAACTTTTAATTATTGCCCCTGCCATCTGCTGGGGAGATTTGCATGTTGAAAGGTTTGGTAGCAGTTCCGGCATAAATTCCTCCGCATATTTTACCCATCCGGGGCAGCAACTGGTAATTAAAGGCAGATTTTTGTTCTCTTTTATCCTGTTTATCAGTTCGTTCGACTCTTCAACAATTGTCAGGTCGGCTGCAAAAGAAGTGTCGAAAACATAATCAAATCCTATCTTCCTGAGTGCCGCATTCATAATACCGGAAATGTCTTTTCCCGGTTTCATGCCCAGTTCTTCAGCTATAGAAACAGATATTGAAGGGGCATACTGCACTGCCACGATCTTGTCAGGATCTGCCAGGACCTGTTTTATCTCGGAAAAATGATTTTTCTCAGTAAGAGCTCCTGTCGGGCAAACCATAATACACTGACCACAGTTAACACAGCTCGAGGTATTCATCCCCTTGTCAAAGGCGGTTGCTACAACAGCTTTACTTCCGCGCCCGTTAAAATCGATGCATGCAACACCCATTATTTCATCACATACCCTGATACACCTGCCGCAAAGGATGCATTTTGCCGGATCCCTGACAATACTTGCACTTGAAGTATCAAGAGGAAGTTTATTCTTTCTGCCCGGTATCCTTTTTTCTGTTATACAGAGCTCTTCCGACAACCCCTGAAGCTCACAGTTTCCGTTCCTGACACAATAAAGACAATCATCAGGGTGGTTCGATAAAAGTAGTTCAACAATAACTTTCCTGGCTTCGGTTACCCTGGTGGAATGAGTAAGGATTTCCATTCCATCCTCAACCGCAGATGAACAGGAAGTTATAAGCCTGTTGCTCTTTTTGTTCTCCACCACACACATTCGGCAGCTTCCCGTAGGAACCATCTTTTTCAGGTGACAGAGCGTAGGTACTTTTATACCATGCCTGTTTAATACATCAAGAACGGTCTCTCCTTTTTTTGCTTTAATATCTTTCCCGTTAACATTTATGGTAATACTCATATTTTTAATATTTCGCGGATTTCAGAAATTCATTATACTATTTTCACAGCGTCGAACTTGCATGCCAATTCGCAGCTTCCGCAGGAGATACATTTCTCTTCAATAATAAAATGCGGTGATTTCCTTGAGCCAATTATTGCATTGACCGGACATTTTTTTAAGCATAATGAGCATCCGGTACATTTTTCAACATCAATGGAAAAAGTGCGCAGGGAAGTACACACTCCTGCACGACATACTCTTTCAAAAATATGCTCTTCGTACTCTTCCCTGAACCATTTAAGAGTGCTCAATACCGCGTTGGGGGCTGACTGGCCCAGACCGCAAAGGGATGTCTCTTTTATTACGGCTCCCAATTTTTCCATTTGCGCGACACCTTTAAATCTCCTGAGTGCATCGTGTGAGCTGCCATTTGAAGGTTTCTGGGTTATGTCTTCAAGTATCTCGAGCATTCTCCTTGTTCCTTCGCGACAGGGAATACATTTGCCACAGCTCTCGCGCTGGATGAAATCCATAAAAAACCGGGCTACATCCACCATACAGGTATCCTCATCCATGACAACGAGTCCTCCGGAACCCATCATTGCACCTGCTTCTATCAAAGAATCATAATCTATCGGAATGTCGAGGTTCTTCTCAGTTATGCAACCCCCTGAGGGTCCGCCAATCTGTACTGCCTTGAATTTTTTACCGTTTTTTATACCTCCGGCGATATTAAATATGACATCTCTTAAAGTGGTGCCCATAGGTATTTCAACCAGTCCGGTGAGGGATATTTTACCGGAAAGAGCAAATACCTTTGTTCCCTTGCTTTTCTCCGTGCCGATTGAAGCAAACCATTCTTCTCCTTTTTCAATAATAGACGGCACATTAGCCAGGGTTTCCACATTATTGATTATTGTAGGCATGCCGAAAAGGCCCTTTGTCGACGGGAATGGAGGTCTGGGACGAGGCATCCCTCTTTTCCCTTCTATACTGTTTATAAGCGCTGTCTCTTCCCCGCATACAAAAGCTCCCGCGCCTGTCTTTGCAGTTATATTAAAATCAGTGCCTGAACCAATGATGTTCTTTCCCAGAAGCCCATATTCCTTTGCCTGCTCAATTGCAATGATTAATCTTTTTAATGCAAGAGGGTACTCGGCCCTGATATAAACGTAAGCTTTTGTTGCTCCAATTCCATAGGCAGCTAATGCCATTCCTTCTATTAGCCGGTGAGGATCGCCTTCAATAACCGCCCTGTCCATAAATGCTCCCGGATCGCCTTCATCAGCGTTACATATCAGGTATTTCTGACTGCTTTCGACCGAATGGGCAAGTTTCCATTTGCGCCCCGTAGAAAATCCGCCACCTCCGCGTCCGCGAAGTCCGCTTTTTTCAATAATATCACATACTTCAACTGGTGTATGAGACTTTAAAACACTTATATAACTTCTGTATCCGCCTGAAGCTATATATTCATCTATACTAACCGGATTGCGGATACCGCAGTTCTTTAAAACCAGCCTGGTCTGAGCCTTAAAAAAAGGATGATCATTTATACTCCTGATCCCATCCCACTCTTTGGCGCTAACCGAAATATACTGTCCTAGTATCTTGTTCTCATGACATAATTTTTCTTCAAGGAGGGAATATAATATTGAATCAACAATATCATCAGTAACCCTCTCGAAAGAGATTCTGTTTTTCCCGGGTAGCTGAACATCCATAATGGGTTCGGAAGAGCATAAGCCTATACAGCCCGTTTCAATAATTTCAGCTGAGATGTTGTTGGTATCCAAAAAGCGTTCAGCTGCCATTTTTGTTTTTTCAGCACCCGCACCAAGGCCACATGTTCCCATTCCTATATATATAGTGGGCCTGTCCACCTCTTCATTTCTTAAAAACGTCAAACGCTTTTCAGTTTCTTCAGAAAAGTCTATTCCGGGCTCATTGTTCAAAATATCATTTATCAGAAAATCCAGGTTGTTTTTCATAATGCTCCCATTTTAGTTATTGGCCTGTTCTTTATATGATTCCAGGATCTCTTTTAGCGAGGCCCGGGTAACGCCGGCATGAAAATTCCCGTTAATGTTTATAACAGGTGCCAGTCCGCAGGTTCCCAGGCAGGCAACAATCTCCAGGCTGAATAATCCGTCTTTGGAGGTTTCGTCAACATCTATCCTGAGATTTTTCTTTATCTCCTCAAGCACGGTTGCAGATCCTAAAACATGGCATGCTGTCCCTCTGCAAACCTGAATATGAAACCGCCCTTTAGGCTGAAACCTGAATTGATTATAAAATGTCGCAACACCATAAACCTTGCTCGTTGGGATTTCTAAAAGAATGCCCACAGAGGCAAGTGTCTCCTGTGAAAGCCAGCCTTCAACATCCTGAATATCCTGAAGTATCGGGATTAAGTTCTCAGGTCCGGCTCCTTTGTATTTATTCAATATCTCTTCTGTATTCCTGTTCATAGTCTGCTGTTTTTTGATATATGGTGGCAAATCGATCTTTTTACCGGCAATGAATCATTCCTGGCTCAGCACCCGTTGAACATTATTCAAAAGGGTTTTTGCATTAACCGGCTTACGGATGAATCCGTTAACAGACAGCCAGTGGAATTTCCCTTCTTTGTCGCGGTAATCAATTCCTGCTTTGTTGGATTTATAATCCTGGATAAGCAATACGTCCATCTCCTTGCCTATCATATTTGCCCTGTACTCGCGCGCAAATTTCATGACATCGTCATCATTGGATTCAAATATCTCAATTGAGGTTTGCATCAATACCGGCATCCCTTTAAACTGAGCATTCTTTACAAATGTCTCCGCAAGTTCAAATCCTTCATAATGGGTAGTCATCATTACGTCAACAATCGCCACGTCGGGTTTTTCGCTTTTTGCCTTGTCAAGACCCTCTGTTTTATTACAGGCAGTAATAACCTCGTAACCGTCATTTTCTAAAATGGTTTCAACAACTGCAATTATGTCCACATCGTCGTCAACCAGCAGAATTTTCTTTTTTGTTTCCATGATAATGAGTTTTTGTGATTAGGGTTTCTGTTATTTCTTATACAAATTACCATATAAAACACCTGCCGTTTTTGAGTAGATTCCGCAGTGTGTTTTACGTGTAAAATACCCTGTTCCCTGACATAAAAACCTATAGATCAGGAAATTAAAAATTTTACTGTGAAATTATTAACAGTACGGGTATGGCCGGTTAAAAGCCTGCAACAAGCTAATTATCAGACTTATGGCCTGGCAGTAAAAAATAAAAATATTTTAAAATATTTTTTTATAGGGTGTTTTTACCTGGTAGCAGCCTGCATTTTGAATAATTGTTTTATGCAGAAAAGGGGTTATTTGTCAATGCCAGCGAAGCAGTAAGAGCAAATAACTCCGGAATCAGGGATTAACAATACCATTTTTAATGGCAAACAAAACCAGGTTAGGTGCATTTTTTGCCCCGGTTTTTTCAAACAGTCGTGCCCTGTGACCGTCTATGGTTCGCTGACTCAGTCCAAGCTTTTTTGAAATTTCATTATTTGAATATCCATTGCAAATTAATTCCAGGATCTCTTTTTCTCTTTCCGAGAGGTTTACATTAACCTTCCTTGAAACATTGGCAAGCTGTTTAACGCTGTAAGCAAACTCTTCAGCATAGTAATTTTCACCGCGAAAAACAGCATTAATAGATTCCTCAAGTTGATCCTGATTAGTCTCCTTAAGCAGAAATCCCCTGGCGCCCGCTTCTGTCATTTTGTTAAAATATCCTATTTCCTCATGCATGGTAAGTGCAATGACTTTTATATCGGGATATTTTTCGGTCACTATTTTAGTGGCTTCGATACCATCCATCACCGGCATTTTAATATCCATAAGGATGACATCGGCCGGACCATTTTTAAGATAATCCAGAAGTTCATGTCCGTTAGATGTCTCAGCAACCACCTTAACCGTAGCAATTTCATTAAGGATTGTTGCCAGGCCCTTCCTGAATATTACATGATCATCCGCTATAACAACTCTGATTATTTCCAATTTAATTTGATTGTTTATCCAGTTTAACCGTTATCATTACCAGCAGCCCTTCCCCTGTATTGCTGTAAAAATCGCAGGAGCCTTTAATTGTACGGATCTTGTTAATAATATTATTAAGACCCAGACCAACGTTCAGCTCAAGTTGTTTTTTTACATCAAAACCGATACCATCGTCTCGATAATAAAGTACAATCTGATTATCTGTATTCCTCAGCTCGATAGTAATAGTATCAGCGGAGGCATGCTTTACTGAATTATTAATCAACTCTTTTACCGACTGGTAAAGAACCGTTTCAACCAGGCTCCTAGTCTTCACGGAATACTTGTCGGTTTTTACATCGATCTTTACAACGCCGGTCTCGTTAATAAACTTACAGAATTCCTGAACTGCCGGAGCAAGTCCGAAATCATACAGTACATTAGGCGTTATCCTTACCGAAATTGCCTTTGAGGTTTTTATTGCTATATCCGAAAGCTCGTCAATGTTCTTTAAAACCTCTTCCCTGCTGATATGTTTAAATTCGTCTTTTTTAAGCAGGTCGGTATATAGTTTCAGTGCCGACAGAACCGGACCCAGTTCATCGTGAAGGTCTGCTGCAAACCGTTTCCGTTCTTTTTCTTCGGTTTCAATAATGGCGCTCAGCATCTTTTGCTCCATTACCTTGCGTTCTGCAATATTCCTTGCGACGCTCATAATTACCTTTTGCCGGTTATAGGTAATTATCCTGCTCTTCATCTCTATCGGGAAAAGCGCCCCAGCTTTCGTCAGATGTTCAGTTTCGTAGGTCAGTTTCCCCAGCTCCACGATCTTCTTAATGTTCGGGGCCACCATGTCGCGGTACCTTGGTGTTTTGATATCTTCGAACCTCATCCTGATAAGTTCTTCCCTGGTGTATCCGAGGCTTTCACATGCCCGCTTGTTAACCTCTATGAATCTTCCTTCAAGATCCGCAAGGAAGATCTCGTCACTGCTGTAATCAAAAAGATACTTAAACTTCTTTTCAGATGAAATAAGATCCTCTTCCGTTGTTGCCAGCTTTTCCAGCAGATTCTTGTTAGTGCCCAATTCCGTACTGTTCTCCGGATCCATTTGAAAGTTATAATTAGAGAAATCTCCTGTTACAATGTTCAGAAAAATAATTTGACAAACTTACATAATATTGGAACAGTACCTGAAAACAGTTGAAACTAATTCCACTTTGCTATGAAAAATAGGCCAGATTTTGAGCCAGGAATTTTAAAAAACAATGATAAACAATGGACAACTTTAATAGCAATCTGTCTGATACTGAATCCAGAAACAAATCTGTGTAAACTGTTGGATGCCAGACAATAACACTCATAATCAGGGGGTCGCTGGTTCGAGCCCGGCTGGGCCCACAAAAAAAGAGTGAGAGTGAGAGCGGGGGCGATCATACTCACTCTTTTTCTCAATATTCACTCTCAAACTCACTCTTTTTTCTGGCTGGTCTCGAAGCCACCCCGGCAGTCTGTCTCCTCGGGGAAAAGATCCCCCGGATCTTTACTGGTTCCCTCGGTCCGGTTCGAGCCCGGCCGGGCTCGCTATTTGAGACGATAAGCCCCTTTACTTCAAGCAATTAGAGGGGTTTTGATTTTTCGGGGGAAAGTACAGGGGACGCATTTTAAAGTTTAAATTGAAAATCTCTATCAAGTTTAAAGGTTATTTTGCAAAGACCAGTCGCCTTGACCACATTGGGCCGGGGAGATTACAATTTATATATATAGCTAATCAACAAATACTTAACCCTGATCTTTAGTGGTTAATTTGCTCCAGTGGAATGTGCTCAGATTAACTGGCGTATGCATTAACCTTCAAAATAACCTAAATTCTTAGACTAAAATTCCTAATCCAAAGCAATAGGGGTAATTGAACAATTGTTTATTTGTCAACTTAGAAATATCAATTACTGCTTTTCTTACCTGTAGAAACCTTTCAGTATCATGGAATATTATACAATCACAATGTTTAGCAGCCCATAGTCCACATTCAAATGTTTCTTTATAATGGTGAACAATATCAATATGACAAAAATTATATCTCTTATTATCATTTTTAATCCAATCTTTATAATCTGATTGAATTAATTTTATATTAGAAAATGAAGATAAGTTTTCTTGGGTTTCCTGAAAATGATTCATTCTCTTACCAGTAAAGTCATCCCCTTCAAACGTGTCTATTCCAATAACATTTTTAAAATAATTCGCAAAAACAGCAGTAGAGTATCCCCATTCAACTCCAAATTCAATACAATCTCTACGTTCAATTTCATATCTGTCAAGTATGTCTTCTATTATCAATTCTAATCCTACCCAAGCAGAGGGTACATTTATTATCATTTTGGGAGAGATTTTCTTTAAAGGTTTATATTCATTTATAGATAAAATAAAATGTGCTGCTTTTAAGTAGATTCCTTTTAAGAAATGATTGATTCGTTTGATTGTCATCATTTTAATTTTGTGAAATATTTTTTAATACCTAAATTTAGACTAATCCATAATGCTGTTCAAATTTATATTATTTTGATTGCATATCCCATTCAGGAAGTTCCAGGTTCCATGTTGTGTCAAAAATGTCAGTTTCCCATTCAAAAAGCCCCAAGTCCCAGGTTAACTTGTATAATTAGAAAAGCCAGCGATTTTAACCGGTTCATAATAACCACCGCAACTCTGAGTTAAATGCTTGTTGTTTCTTTATGTATGTTAAGTCTGGCCTAGATGTGGCCAGGGTGGCAGGATGTGAATCTTTGTCAATTTGAACGTTTTTTGCAGCCAAGACCGAAAAAGTTCTGAAAAGCGCGTTTAGCATCAAAACCAACAAGCATATTAAATCGTTTTGGTTGCAATAAAATTTAATGGCAACTATTTTAATTGGTTAATTTTCTTTTTAAATAACTAATAAACTGCAAAATCTTTCGTCTAATCTTAATTAATGGTTGATTTCCTGACTCATTCTTAATTTCAATTAATTCCTCAATCAATAATTCAATTCCCCAATTCTGATTTCCATATTGTCGGATCAAATTCTTCCAGTATGATTTTGAACGAAAAATATCCTTCAATTTACCTTTTGTAATTACCTTCATTTTTATTAAAGGAAACCCGGATCGTATTAATTCAGCGTATAATTTAAGACCAACATTTGTCTGTTTACCTGAAAGATATAAATGAGAATATGAATAACTATCAATAAAACTAGCACATGATAAACCTTGTTTAATTAAGAACTGAGAGAGGCCAATCTCCCATTTGTCAATTACGGTTTGACGTAATTTTTTTGAGTCTTTTTCATTGAGAATATCTTGAATATTGAGTGCATCGAAAAAGGCAGGTAATTTTAATACAGCCTTCTGGTTAAAAACAATAAAATGACTTTGTATGTGATAGTTATTCTGATGTGTCGAAAACCATGGTTTTTGGTTTGAATCAATAACTCCCCAGAAATCTGTCTGTAGAGTTTTGCTCCAGTTAAATATTGGAAGTAATTGGTTAAAAAGTATATTCGAATCATTAATGCAAGCAATCTGACTATATTTTGATATATCAATGGTTCGAAACACCTTATAAAACATTCCTAAATCATAGCCCTCATTTTTAACAAAAACAGTAGAAATTTTCATGTTGTTATAGGCAATATCTTCTTCAAGAGATCTTTCGTTTGTTACTAAAATGACCTGATCAAAGTATTTTGAAATTTCATCAACATATATTTTTACATACCTGGGAATATAAAAATATTTGCTGTAGTGTATAAAAACACATAGATTTTTCTGAATTTTATTCATTGAAATATATATCCTGATAATAAAAACCAGACTTGAACCTGAAACCCGATCCAATTCATGATATCGCAATTTATTCAATTTATAATTGAATAAGAGGTATTCAGAACTAGTTTATTGACGATTCACCAGATAGTATTCTTTACGTCGTTTTCTATTTAGAATACGTATATCCTTTTATAGTTAGGTGTCATCCTTGTTAGCTTGATAAGGTCCAGCTTTGCCCACCTTCGCCCTCCTCCGCTAAAGCTTCGGAGGGCTTTTCTTTTTAATAAAATTCACTATTGCTACTCCTTCTCCGGGCTACGGCGGGAAAAGCTCACATACTTCAACATACTGGTATGTTTTCATTTTGAAATGGAGCAACAAGAAGTTATAAATTGGTTGCACGGGGAATCAGGAAGATCAGATTTACCAGCTAATTATGAATGTCTTCACAATTATGGTAACAGTAAATGGCACTTTCAGGTTATGGAGGAAACTGCCGAGTACAATTTCTGATGCCGCCCGGATAGTCCCGATTATTGAGGCTTTAATCCATTTTTCACTCAATCTATGCTCCATCTCCTTTTAATATGCAGATTTTTTGAGCACAATATTCAAACAGATGATAGCCTGCGCCTCCTTCGCTTACAATATCAAAAAGAATTTCTGCATTTGTAATTCTTGTGGCACCGATAATGCTTACATTATTTTCAAATAAAATATCTGGCAGAATACTTCCTGACGGACCTGTGACAATTACCTGTTTATCCGGGGATACAGATGAAAGTAAATCATCAATCGTTCTGTTTACAAGTGTTTGTCCTGTAATAATTACAATATCTGAAACCGAAAGTATCTTTTTATACTCACCGGCAGGGACAAACAATTTTTTTTGATCCTGACTCAGCGCATTTTCCCTCAGCTCAAGTACAAATAACTTATTTTCCGTTTCAGAGATTTTTCTGATATATGATTGAAATGCACCTACGATTGTAATCGTTTTTCGGGAGCTTAGATCTATTAATTGAATGGGGTCACAATTTTCAATGATTTTATAGTTACCTGAGGAAATTATTTTTGAAGAAACAGCATTTAAAACAGCTGTTTTTAATGATGATATTGTGTTGGATTCTTTTTTTGTTTCGAGAATATCCAGCACTCTTTGTCCCTTGATTTTAAGAGGTGTAAAATCTCCAAAATCTCTTTTGCTTTTAGCACACAACGGATGATCATCGACTAATGTTGAAGCTGTACCGATGCTATTATCAGATAAACGAACAGCAGTCAGGTGTAACCCTATTTTAGCATCAGAAATAATCAGTTTTTCAAGCTTGTTTCCATATATGCTTTTAAGCAGCTTGAATGTTTGTTCAATGATCATTAATGTTTTTTTGGTAAATACGCTGATAAGCTATTCTTACTGCTCCTCAGCCCGTGATTTGTCTTTCGGTTTGCAGGACCCTGCCGGCAGAAAAGAGTGATAAAACGCAGGCACTGAATCTTTAATCTTCTTAAAGGGCATATGTTAAAATGTTCAGATTCCTGATCCGTAGTGAAATCTGCTTTAAAGTTAAAAGAATCTTATACGTTCAACTGCCATAATAAGAGCAATTATATTGCGGGTAAATGGAGTTTTCATTATGTTACTTATTCTGAAGTGAATAAAGATATTTTATCTCCTCCGCCCACAGGGATTCTTCAGGAGTCTCAAGGATAAGTGGCATCCCGTCAAACCTGCTATCGTTCATTATCAGGGCGAATACCGCGTCGCCTATTTCGCCTTTGTGCAGGTTGTCATGCCTGTCTACGCGAGTGCCAAATGCCTTCTTCGACTCATTCAGGTGCATCCCCTTCAGATAACTGAACCCCACAATACGGTCAAACTTCGTAAATACATTACCGAATCCCTCCACAGTTGAAAGGTCATAACCGGAAGTAAATGCATGGCAGGTGTCAATGCAGACTCCCACCCTGCTCTTATCTTCAACCCTGTCAATGATATGCCTGAGGTGCTCAAATTTGTAACCGAGATTGGTTCCCTGTCCGGCCGTATTCTCAATGACAGCAATAACCCCCTTGGTTTGCGCGAGAGCGATGTTGACTGACTCGGCAATGAGGTCAAGGCTCTCTTCTTCGCCTATCCTGCCCAGGTGGCTTCCGGGATGAAAATTCAGCCTGTCGAGCCCAAGCTGCATGCATCTTGTCATTTCATCAAGGAATGAAGCGCGGGACCGGCGGAGAGCCTCATCGTCAGGATTGCCCAGGTTGATCAGGTAGCTGTCATGCGGAAGTATCTGGAAGGGCCTGAAATCATATTTTTCACAGTTGTCGCGAAACGCCTTTATGCTTTTCTGCGACAGTGGCGATGACTGCCATTGACGCTGATTCTTAGTAAAAAATGCAAACGCCCAGGCTCCTATCTCTTGTGCATTAATTGGGGCATTCTCAACCCCTCCTGATGCACTTATGTGTGCTCCAACGTATTTCATTGCATTAATATTTAATTGTCAAAAGTAAACCTAAAACAAATACTATAACAACCGGCGTTCAATTCCGGCATTTCATTTTACAAATATTAAGAGCCTTTAGGGCTTTTTCTGTGGCGGGAGCTCCATTACGTACACCTCGGTAAAGCCAAGACCGGCAAGCTCAGGATAGTATCTGAATGTCTCCTCGCGGGTAAAGAAACCTGTCACAACTACATGATAAGAATCCCATTCCTGTATGACCTCGGCGGGGATGCCCAGCTTCCTTATTATCCTGGCTTTTACACGCTCGGCAGCAGCACGCTTATAGTAATGGCCTGCATGAAGTGCAATTCCCGGAACAGCTGGTGCCGGAGTCGCAATAACAGGTATCGGTTGCTTTTCTGCATTGGTTTTTACTTCCTCTACAATAAGGGAGTCAATCCTTGCCCCGGTGATTGGAATATGGCTGATTTCCTGAGGATTTATGAGTACTATGTTCCTAAATCCATTCTTTTCCAGGATCGGAATAAGATCTTGGATCTCCGTGGAGTCTTTCACGTCTGAAATCTGGATCCTATAAAGACCTCCCTCATTCCTTACTGTTATAAGGTTTTCCACAGCAGCAAGCAGCCTGTCGAGAATGGCCGCAGCATCCTCCTTGTTCAGGAACATGCCAACCTGGAGGATTGTCCCGGAAACCACCACGGGTGTCTGCTTTTCAATGACGGTCTCCGTAATTCTGGCTATGGAATCCTGTCTTGTTGTAATGCGCTCAACAATCTTTGCCTTGTTGTGAATGATCCATATCTCGGTAAAGCCTGCATTCTGAAGGGCGGGAATATAACTGTCAAGCTCATCCCTGTCTTTGAATCCGGTAACGCGTACCTTATAAAAACCGTCTTCATAAATGAGCTCAACATCCTTGTCAACAACAGCAGAGATCCTCTTCATCCATGCTTCGGCGTAAGCCTTATTCTTAAATGCACCAAGCTGCATAGCCCAATAGTCTTCTGTAATGGTGACAAGCTCACGCACCTCTTCGTGTATTATAATGTAGGAGGTGTCTCCTTTAACAATCTTCTCAGGGGGTGCTATAAGCTTTGTAGTATCGATAGAGACAATTTTTCTGAGTGTGAAATCCAGCCCGTCAACAATATCTCCGTCGATATCAGTCCTGATCGTGAACGTCAAAGAGTCAGGCCGGGATGTCATCTGCAGCTTGCGCAGCTGTGCTGTGTCAATACGTGCAATATATGAACCCGGGGTAAGGCCAAGATAGCTGAAGTAACCGTCCTCCTCGGTAAGTGTCCTTGATACCGGCCTGAAATTGCTGGTAAAGAACCGGACAATGATGCGTTCCTGTCCTCTTGTTTCGCCGTCCTTTTCCAGTCTTACCGTTCCTGAGGCCTCGCCCTGAACCATAACAGGTACTTCCAGCAGCTTCAGCTGGTTGGGGTCAACCGCTACGCTATATGTTCTTGTCTTCAGCCTCCATGCAATGTTGTCAAAGCTGCCCTCGTTAAGTTCTATAAAGCACTTTGTGTAAGGCTCAAGACCTAATATCCTGATAGTGGTGTCACTCTCACTTATTTCGACCCTGCCCATACTGGTATGAAGGTTCAGCCCTGACAGCTTCTGTTCACCATTGTCGCGCTTTCCGTTGGCATTAATATCAATGTATGGTACTATGGTTATGCCGCCTTTGCCTACGTTATTGCGATTGTCAGCACGAAGATATTTTGTCCTGCTGTCATTGATAAGGCTTCCGCGGGCATATTGCACCAGGGTTGTGCGGTCATTGGTCTGCCGGGCGGAGAAACCTGTCTGTGCAAACGAGAAGTCATATCTGAATCCGACCTCTCCCATACTCAGATTGCTTCTGAAATTTCTTTCAAGAGACAGATTCATAAAGCCGTGCACAAAGAGGTGCTTTTCAACACCCACCTTTGCTGAGATGAGCTGATTCTGGGTATATCCGTACTGTGCCTGTGGCATAACAATGAAGCCCAAAGGCATTCTTAACGACATAGAAATGTTACTGTAAACATAGGGTTCATTATTGCCTATGAACAGGGCGTAAGTGGTAAGATTCGTATTGACACCAAATACCGGACCCGTCAGAAG
>DATKUS010000277.1:0-9348 GCA_035530535.1 Bacteroidales bacterium | reverse complement strand
CTAAACAATGACAATGAAAGTACACTTCATAGCAGTGGGCGGTTCAGTAATGCACAACCTGGCGTTGGCGCTACTGGGAAAGGGATACACGGTGACCGGCTCTGATGATGAGATATACGAGCCCGCGCGTTCACACCTTGCAGATGCCGGGATCCTGCCTGAAAAGAACGGATGGTATCCCGAAAAGATTACTGATGATATTGATACGGTGATACTTGGGATGCATGCCCGTCTTGACAATCCTGAACTGGCAGCAGCCATGAAAATGGGACTGAAAGTGATGTCATTCCCTGAATATATTTATGACCAGACAAAAGAAAAGCTCCGGATAGTCATTGGTGGCAGCCACGGGAAAACAACCACAACGGCAATGATCATGCATGTTCTGAAGAGAAGCGGAATATCTTTTGACTACCTCGTTGGCTCATCTATTGACGGTTATGAAACCATGGTTGGTCTGAATGATGAATCCCGTGTCGCAGTTATCGAAGGCGATGAGTACCTGACTTCGCCTGTTGACCGCAGGCCGAAATTCCATCTTTACAGGCCTCATATTGCTGTCATCAATGGTATTGCCTGGGATCACATGAACGTTTTTCCCACATTTGAAAACTATTGCGAACAGTTTGCAGTCTTTGCATCGTCAATAATGCCGGGTGGTAAGCTGATTTACTATAAAAACGATGCAGAAGTAGCCAGGATTGCAGATCACGCACGTGATGATATTATCAGGATCCCCTATGATGTCCATGGCTATTTAATGAACAAGACGGGCACTTATGCAGTCACTATGAACAGAACTGTCAAGGTCGGTTTTTTCGGAGCTCATAACATGCAGAATCTCAGCGCTGCCCGTGAGGCCTCACTTGCAGCAGGGGTAAGTGAAGATCAGTTTTATGATGCCATAGGATCATTCACCGGCAGCGCCAAAAGACTACAGCAGGTAGCAGCTGCAGGAGGCAGAGTGGTATATATCGACTTCGCACATGCTCCATCAAAGGTCAAAGCTTCTGTTGAGGCAGTGGCAGAACAGTATCCCGGCAAAAAAATGGTTGCGGTACTTGAACTGCACACCTACAGTAGTCTCAGTGCAGGCTTCCTGCCGCTTTACTCGGGAACCCTCAACAACGCCGGAGTAGCCATGGTATATTTCAATCCCCATGCTCTCAGCATGAAGAAACTGCCGGAAATCACGACGGAAAAAGTGTCCTCTGCTTTCGGTAAAGAAAATATAATGGTCTTTAATGATTCCGTAAAGCTCCTTGATTCTCTACTGTCAATTGATGGTGACGACGTTATATTTCTTTTAATGAGCTCGGGAGATTTTAACGGTACCGACATGCAACTTCTTTCAGATAAACTTGTCACTAATAAAATATAATGACAGTATTGTTGTTCCATAATTAAACAGTATTCCTTTCTGAACGTTACAATTATATATAATTTTGCACTTCATTAATTAAATTGATAAAATATTATGAAAAAAACAGTAGTGATTATGTTGGTTATGGTTGCGCTTACAATCGGTGCACAGGCACAAAGTTACAAGTCCGCGATAGGTCTGAGAGGCGGTGATCCTTCAGGTATCACATTCAAGACATTTGTTAACAGCGTAAATGCCTTTGATTTTGTAGCAGGAACAGGTTACTTCGGGCATAACATGAATCTGACTGCTTACTACGAGTGGCAAAACCCGACAGGCTGGACTCCCAGCCTCGACTGGTTCATTGGTCCCGGGGCACATCTTGGCTTCTGGAATGCAGACTATACAGACCGGTACGGGACAAATATTACGATAGGTCTTGACGGCATTATCGGGCTTGAATATACACTTGACGACATACCACTTAACTTTGCAGTCGGTGCGGGGCCCAGCTTTAATGTTACTTCCGGTCCCGGGTGGCTTTACTGGAACGGAGGCTTTTCTGTCAGGTATGTCTTTTAGGACATAATTACCTTTCCATCACATAACGGATGCAAAGACGATTGAGATTTTTTGCAAAATGTTTTGCATATAAAAAAAATCCTGCCATCTTTGCATCCGCTTTTTAAAAGTTCTTTAAGGTCCATTCGTCTAGTGGCTAGGACGTCAGGTTTTCATCCTGGTAACAGGGGTTCGATTCCCCTATGGACTACAAAATTTAAATTGAGAAAATAATGGCTAATCACAAGTCGGCGCTGAAAGCTACAAGGCAGGCAGAAAAAAGGAATGAAGACAACAAGTATCACGCACGTACCATGCGTAATGCTCTTAAGAAGATCCGCAAGACTTCAGACAAAACTGAAGCTTCCGAAATGCTTCCCAAACTGAATACCATGATTGACAAACTGGCTAAGAAAAGTGTGATACACAAGAATAAGGCATCAAACCTTAAGTCTTCTATCACCAAACATGTTGGCAATCTGAAATAAGATATCAGGAGAATTAAGAGCCGTCACAGTGTTGTGACGGCTTTTTTTGTATATTGCAGTAGTGGATTAATTATTATGCTGCATGTCATTAAAAATTACCGAATGGGCTGTTGAGGACAGACCCAGGGAGAGGCTCTGGCAGAAGGGACCCTCAAGCCTCAGCGATGCAGAGCTCATCGCAATTCTCATCGGATCAGGTACCAGAAACAAGTCGGCCGTTGACCTGGCGCATGAGCTGCTGGCCATGGCTGATAACTCTCTGCCCGGGCTGGGGAAGCTTACCGTGGGAGGGATAAAAAAACTCAAGGGGATAGGTGACGCGAAGGCCGTAATAATAGCTGCAGCACTAGAGCTGGGTCGCCGCCGTAAGATGGCCGAAGCGGCGGAAAACCCACAGATACGCTCCTCCGCTGATGTATTCAATATCTTCAGCCCCCTGATGGAGGACCTGCCGCATGAAGAATTCTGGATACTGTTCCTGAACAGGGCAAACAAGGTCACCGGCAAGATGAAGATAAGCCAGGGAGGCGTCAGCGGCACCGTGACAGATGTGAGGATTGTGATGAAGAGGGCTATTGAAACGCTTGCATCAGGACTGGTAATCTGTCACAACCACCCGTCAGGCAACAACAATCCCAGCGATGCAGATATACGTATCACGCAGAAGATAAAGGAAGCGGGAACGCTGATGGACATACAGCTGCTTGATCATCTGATAATATGCGGGAAAGAATATTACAGTTTTGCTGACAACGGGGCACTCTAAACTGCCTTACTGAACAGTTTCACCTCTGACCGGTCATCACACTCTGCAAGCATTTCCCTGACAGTTTTAAAGCTTAAAGGATGAACTGTATCAGCCGCCATCTCACATAATGGAACAAGAACAAATCGTCTGTCACCAAGATGGGGATGAGGCACCTGTAGTCCCGGCACTGAAATGACCTTATCTTCCCAAAGTAGAATGTCAATGTCAATGACCCGCGACTGATACCCGCGGCCTTTTCTGTGAGTCCGGCCCAGCCTGTTTTCCATCGAATGTATTATGGCCAGCAGGGCTTCAGGATCTAATGTTGTAACAAGTTCAACCGTCATGTTAAGAAACTGCTCCTCAGCCTCAAAGCCCCAGGGCTCAGTCTCCCATACAGAAGATTTCGCTGTTATCCTGCCTGCCTCTTTCTTCAACTGATTTAAAGTGTACGAGAGATAAGATAACCTGTCGCCCATATTGCTCCCGAGACCCAGCAAAACCACAGATTCGACTTCGTCACTGATTGAAGAAGATACCATCATGATAGGTTTAGGGCTATAAAGATGCTGATTTTTTTATAATTTGGTCCTGAAAATAAAAGTCCTGCTGTATGAAAACCTTCCTTAAAATGACCCTGGCGACCATAACAGGTCTGCTGTTAACAGGAGTTCTCTTCTTTGTAATAATGCTGGCATCGCTTTCAGCCATGGTGGCATCTGGTAACAAGCCTGCCGATATTCCCGAAAAGTCCGTCCTTGTGCTTAAGACGGGAGTACCGGTACCGGACCGCACCAGTACAAACCCATTTGCCTCATTTGACCCGATGTCAATGAAACTTTCACAGACGCCGGGACTGAATGATATCCTGGCAAATCTTCAGAAAGCTGCTGATGACAAAGATATAAGCGGGGTGCTTATTGAAAACGGAATAATGCCATCAGGCTGGGCTACAGCCGATGAGATACAGAAGGCTCTCATAGAGTTTAAGAAAAGTGGAAAGTTTGTTTACTCCTACTCTGATTATATTCTGATGCAGGAGAGCTATTTCATCTCAACGGCCGCTGACGCTGTCTGGCTCAATCCCACTTCAATGTTCTACTTTCAGGGCCTTGCCGCTGAAGTGACATTCTACCATAAAGCACTGGAGAAGCTGGGTGTTGATGTGCAGGTCATCAGACACGGCAAATTCAAGGGAGCGGTAGAGCCTTACATGCTTGACAAAATGAGCGATGAAAACCGTCTCCAGATCACTGAATATATCGGCTCTATCTGGAGCCATGTTATAAAGGTAATTTCAGAATCGAGAGGTATCCCGGAAGAACGTCTTATGCAGCTCGCCGACTCACTTGCTGGCTATGACCTTGCAATGATGACAGGGGAAGGGCTGATAGACGGCACCATTTACCGTGACCAGATGGAGGACAGCATCAGGAGTGCTGCAGGAATTGATAAAGGAAAGAAGATCAGCTTTGTCTCCATGACCAAATATGAAAAGGTTCCCGCAAAGGATACCAAAATGGCCGGGAAAAAGAAGATCGCAGTGGTATACGCCGAAGGCTCCATTGTCATGAATGATGGCGATGATACAAACATCGGCGGAAACAGATATGCTGAAGAACTGCGCAAGGTACGTCTTGATACCACTATTAAGGCTGTTGTCTTCAGGGTCAACTCAAGGGGCGGTAACGCTATTGCCTCAGATATCATATGGCGCGAGGTGGATCTGATCAGCAAGGTAAAGCCTGTGGTTGTCTCAATGGGCAACTATGCAGCCAGCGGTGGTTATTACATATCCGCGGCAGCCGACAAGATAATGGCCTCTCCTGTAACCGTTACGGGCTCCATTGGAGTATTCGGCCTGATACCAAACGCCGGGATGCTGCTTGAAAAGAAGCTTGGCATCAACTCTGAAGTTGTCAGGACAAACGCCCATGCTGATTCACCATCAATTACAAGGGGATTGTCTCCCTATGAAAGGGATGCGATCCAGTCAAATGTGGAGCGTACCTACAATACCTTCACAGGTGTTGTAGCCGAGGGAAGAGGTATCAGCCAGCCTGGAGTCGACAGTATAGGACAGGGAAGAGTATGGAGCGGTGCTGATGCAATAGGCATAGGCCTCGTTGACTCTTTCGGAGGTATTAATGATGCTGTCAGAGAGGCAGCAAAACTGGCAGGAATTGAAGAATACCGTACGGTTGAAAGACCGGAGGCAGTGGACTTCTACACCGCCCTTTTGAAGGAGATGACCGGGGAAATGAGACTCAGGGCGATAAGGAATGAACTGGGTGAGGCATCAAAATACTATTTTGACCTCAGGGAGCTGCTTTCCTCAGAAGGTATACAGGCACGTCTGCCCTATTTTATCGATATACATTGAGATGACCCTGCTGAGGCATCTTCTGCTGCAACCACTATCGCCTGTTTACGGCATGGTGGTATCACTGCGTAACCTGCTGTATGACCTCGGCATTTTCAGATCTCATTCGTTCCCTTTTCCTGTCATTTGCGTTGGTAATATTACAGTTGGCGGTACAGGAAAAACACCTCATGTTGAATACATTGCAGAACTGATTTCACAATCTTCCCCCACTGCTGTTCTCAGCAGGGGCTACCTGCGTCGCAGTAAAGGCTTCAGAGTGGTTCAGCCAGGCGATAGAGCCTCCGAAGCAGGAGATGAGCCGTTACAGATGGCTCTCCGGCTCCCAGGAGTCAGGGTGGCGGTTGACCGCGACAGGGTTCATGGAATAAATGAACTGCAAAGGCTTTTTCCCGAAATAGAGGCAATCCTTCTCGATGACGGCTTTCAACACCGTTCAGTGCATGCAGGGCTCAATATCCTTCTCACTGATTATAACAGGCTCATGACGCGTGACAGGCTGCTTCCGTACGGCCGTTTGCGCGAGAGTGTCAGGGGAATGAAAAGAGCTGATATGATCATTGTCACTAAAGTGCCTCCTGAGATAAGTCGCGATGAAACCGCCATTATCAGTAAAGAGATTAAACCCCTGGCGCACCAGCAGCTTTTTTTCAGCACTCTGGAATACGGGGAGCTGAAACCGGTCTTTCACGGGATAAAAGACAAAAGGATAACAAAGGATACGGGCGTTGTACTAGTAACAGGTATTGCAGACCCTTCACCGCTGGCTGAACGTATTTCAGGTGCAGCTGGAAATATAAAACATATACAATTCAGTGACCATCATAACTTTAACGGGGGAGACATATTAAGGATCATCTCTGCCCTGGATGCACTTGAACAAACTGATAAAATTGTCGTTACCACAGAAAAGGATAGTATAAGGTTAAAAGAATTTGCTATAATTGCAGACCCTTTACGGGAGCTAATTTATTTTCTCCCGGTGAGGGTCAGGTTTATAGAAAACGAAGAGTATTTTATTAAAAGAGTAAAAGAATATGCTGGAAAAAATAATGGAGACCGTTGAGTTTCTAAGATCCAGAGGTTTCACTGCACCTGAAGCAGGAATAGTTCTTGGAACCGGCCTCGGCGGGCTGGCCACGAAAATTGGAAACCCGTTAGAGATAGCCTATGCTGACATCCCCAACTTCCCTCTTTCAACAGTAAAAGGACATGCAGGCAAACTGATCTACGGCGACTTCGGTGGCAGAAAGATAATTGCCATGAAGGGTAGATTCCACTATTATGAAGGATACGGGCCGGAGCAGGTTACTTTTCCCATCAGGGTCATGAAACAGCTGGGCATCAGGGCGCTATTTCTTTCAAACGCGGCAGGAGGCACTAATCCAACCTTCCGGATCGGTGACATCATGATTATCACAGACCATATAAGTCTTCTTCCCAACCCTCTTATAGGTCCTAATGATGATCGCATTGGCCCGCGTTTCCCGGATATGAGTACAGCATATGACAGGGATCTTATAGTCAAAGCTGAGTCCATTGCAGACAAACTTGGAATACCCATCAAAAAAGGCGTTTATCTCTCTACTTCCGGTCCTACTTTTGAGACCCCTTCTGAATACCGCTATTTCAGAACCATAGGCTCTGATGCGGTAGGAATGTCAACAACACCTGAGGTGATCACAGCCCGACATATGAGCATTCCCTGTTTTGCTGTAAGCATAATTACTGACATGGGCGTTGAGGGTAAGATAGAGTACACCACACATGAATCTGTTCAGGAAGCAGCTGAACACAGTGAGCAGAAGATGACAAAGGTGATAGAAAAACTTATTGCATCATTCTGATTGTCAGCGATATAACAAAGCACATACTTTTTTCCAGCGCCGTGTCTGACCAAGGCTGTTATATGATTCTGACATGATCATATAGAGACCCGCATTTAACCTCTTGCCGTCATCACCTGTTCCATCCCAGACAAAAAGAGCCTCACTCCCTGCAAAAAACCTCTCTGCGAGACGTCTTACAACGTAACCTCTCTCATTGATCACTGTGACCGTAACTACATTATCACTACCACCGGGGATTACCCTGACAGAGATAACATCTTCAAAGCCGTCTCCGTCAGGAGAGACCCTTTTGGAAGAGAGGTTCAGCCCGGGCACTTCCTCCGTCTCACTTATCAAAACAGAATTTGTGACGCCGGGAGTCCCCCAATTGCAGGTCTCAGATGCAGAATGCCAGTTATAAGGGAAACAGGAAGAAAGCTCCGGCGCAACTTTCTCAAGAGCTATTCCTTCCGTACCTCGTAAAAAATCCATATGCATTGAGCTACTGTAGTCAAACCTGTCAAGAATATTAAGCGCCCTGTCAAGAAGGACTAATCTTCCTTCATCGTCAGGCATTGAAGGAAGCGATCTGACCTCATAGATCGCCTGCTCATCAGAGCAGGTATAGTTTTCTGCAACAGCATTTTTTGCGGTTGTAAGAGCAACGTACTTTCCTGGCAGCAGCTGCCTCGGAACAGGAGTCAGGGAAACCACCGGGGAACCCTTTTCTTCAGCCGTTGAACCGGAAAGAAAGAGAAGCGACAGGTCTATTATCCTGTCTGAATTGTTATAAAGCTCAATATAGTCACTGCATGGTGGCATGGGATCAAAGAGTATTTCATTGAAAAGGATTTCTCCGGCATTGGGGAGTTCGGGAATTCCAAACTGCGCTGTCGTCACACAAGGGGCCATCCCTGAGAAATCAGCGGCAGACAAAGGGAGTTGCAGTGTGTAGATTCTGCCGGGTACAATCGGTTCCGCGAAGGTTATCACAAAGGCCCTGTCTGCAATATCGTCAGAGACGGCACTGACTCCACTGACTCCGTCTCTCTTCCATTCATCCCCTGCGAAGACACCCATTACGGTTTCATCAAAGACTATTCTGACCCGGCCAGGATCTGCGGGATATACGGCGATAACCTCCGGGCAGCGCGTGTCAGGTACTGAAACGGTGGCAGAGTTCGGTCTGCCGGGCGTGCCTCCCGACGGATCCGTTGATGCTCTCCAGACAGCAGGTGCGTTGAAAGGATTATTATTGTCAGTCATTTCCATGGACCAGCCTCCTCCGGAACGCCATTCATCCTTATAAAATGACTTTGAGTAAGTGACTGCATGGATCAGTCCTCCCCTGCTGTCTCGAACTGAGAGCGTCTCACCGGTGTCATTAAGCGAGGGGAAGCCAGGGACCCCGATTACCCTGCCTGATTCTGAAAACTTAAATGTGTCAGGGGGCGAACACAAAATTACCTGCTCCCCAGCCTTTATCCATACATCCGGAATGTTGGCGGTATCATTGTCGGCAATGAGGATCCAGCACCTGAGTGAGAGGCTGTCAGCTGTCATGTTGGTCAGTTCAAGATATTCTTCATCAGGCAGTTGCACCGGCGGAGAGGGATCGGCCATTATTTCGGTGATCACAACATCACCGGTGACACCGTAAACGGGAACAAAATCTTCTGTTACCGCGGAAGAACAATTTCCGGCAGGGTCACAAAGAATCCCGAATGAAAGCGTGTGGTGAATCCTATTGCATATTTTGGAATTCAGGCGGAGTTCATAAACTTCAGGCGTAATTTTAATTACAGAGGACACTTCAATAGCTCCCGTGAGGCTTATGTTGGAAATTAAAAGTGAGGACTGTTCAGGTTCTTCGTTAAATGCCACTCTGAGGATATCGGGCGCCGATGCTGTCACGGAAACGACTGAGGGCGGCAGAGTGTCAGCAATAAATAAACCGTCAACCGAGACATCATCAA
>DATKUS010000276.1:0-6834 GCA_035530535.1 Bacteroidales bacterium | reverse complement strand
AACCTCAGTCTCAGTCTTAACCTCAGTCTCAACCTTAACCTCAGTCTCAACCTTTACCCCGGGCTTATCAGAAGGTTCTAATTTCAGGAATATTTTATCCGCCTCGGCCTGCATATAAGCTGCATCCTTTTCCAGTTTCTCAGCCTTTAAGCGCAGTGGCTCTTTGGCCACAGCGGTCTCCATCTCCCTTCTTACACTTTGTGCGAGTCTGTTCAGTGAGTCAGCTGCAAACTGCATCTTCACCGCCCTTGTAAGTTTAGTGTCATAATCTTCAAGCACATAGACTGGAGCATTAACCTTTTCACCTTGCTCCTTGCTCCTTGCCCCTTGCTCTCCGCTCTCCGCTAAACGCTCTACGCTCACTGCCCCTTGCCCACTTGCACACTGATCCATATATTTCTGCACCTCCATTGACTGCGATGCCTTTTTGCCTGCCGCCTTGATGAACCTGCCATAGGCGTCAGTGGCCTGGCTGAAGCTGCCATTCATCTGAAGAGCACGACCATAGTAAAACCATACATCATCCGGTACCGTCTTTACATTCACCGAGCTGTTAATGGCTGATGCCAGCAGGGTCACCGCCCTTGGGACATCATTACCAAGCTTTATAAGACATGCACCGGTATAATATTTATAAAGGGGATCACGAGAATAGATAAGAAGCAGCCCGTTATAATGCTGAAACGCCGTCTCGTAATTCCCGTTGTTCCATGCCGCTTCCGCCTCTGCCCTGGAGGGTCTGAAACTTCCATCCTGCGGGTATAGAGCAAAGAAATTCAACATCAAAATAATGATCAACAGAAAGTGCTGTGCCGTACTTCTCATGTTAATAACTCGGAGTAAGAAAAATTTCACAATAGATGATAACTTCATACCTTTACCAATCTGAACAAAAATACAAAAAAGTCATGACTCAGCCCACAGAAGGGAAGCCTGCTCCTCTTTTTGAAGGAAAGGATCAGGATGGAAATTCTATTAATCTCAGCAACTATCTGGGAAAGAAGGTAGTACTCTATTTTTACCCTAAAGACAATACTCCCGGTTGCACTGCAGAGGCCTGCAGCCTGCGAGATAACTACAAAGAGCTGATTAAGAATGGATTCGTCGTCCTGGGAGTCAGTCCTGATACCGAAAAATCGCATCAGGGATTTGCCTCAAAATTTGAGCTTCCCTTTCCCCTGATTGCAGATCCGGATAAGAAAATTCTCAGTACCTATGGAGCATATGGGGAGAAAGTCATGTATGGGAAGAAAGTTACCGGGGTAATACGCACTACCTTTATCATCGATGAAAAAGGGATGATTGAGAAGGTGATAAAGAAGGTGGACACGAAGGAACATGCAGGTCAGATCTTTAAAATATACGAAAAGAAGTAATCAATAAATCAGATATCATACATGGAAAGAAAAGAGGTAAACAAAGATAAGCTCAAGGCTCTTGAGGTGACGCTTGGCAAAATAGAAAAGGATTTTGGCCGTGGTACTATCATGAAGTTGGGCGATCATGCCATTGACAATGTTCAGGTGATCTCCACAGGATCCATTGGTCTTGATGCTGCCCTGGGTATCGGCGGGCTGCCGCGCGGCAGGGTTGTTGAGATCTACGGGCCGGAGTCATCGGGGAAAACCACCCTCGCCATTCATGCCATTGCTGAGGCGCAGAAGGCAGGCGGCATAGCCGCTTTCATTGATGCAGAACATGCATTCGACAGGTTTTATGCTCAGAACCTGGGCGTTGATGTGGAGAACCTTCTCATCTCTCAGCCTGACAACGGCGAGCAGGCGCTTGAAATAGTTGACCACCTTATCAGATCAGGTGCGCTTGACATTGTGGTCATTGACTCTGTTGCTGCTCTTACACCCAGGGCAGAGATAGAGGGAGAGATGGGCGACTCAAAAATGGGTCTGCAGGCCAGGCTTATGTCACAGGCGTTGCGCAAACTGACTGCCAACATCAACAAGACCAATACAACATGCGTCTTCATCAACCAGATGAGGGAAAAGATAGGCGTGATGTTCGGCAATCCCGAGACCACCACCGGTGGCAATGCCCTTAAGTTCTATGCCTCTATCAGGCTCGACATAAGGCGCTCGAACCAAATCAAGGAGGGTGAGGATGCCGTGGGTAACCGTGTGAGGGTCAAGGTGGTGAAGAACAAGTTGGCACCGCCGTTCAGGAAAGCCGACTTTGACATCCTGTTTGGCCAGGGCATTTCACGTACAGGTGAGATAGTAGATCTGGGCACCGACTTCAATATCATCAAGAAGAGCGGGTCATGGTTCTCCTACGGCGATACCAAGCTTGGCCAGGGACGTGATGCAGTGAAAAAGATCCTTGAAGACAATCCCGAGCTTTCTGAGGAGATCAGGGTTAAGATCACCGAGCATCTGAAGGAAAAGGCAAAATAGACTACCGTTTGGCCTTCATCATTGTGATAGTTCCTGTCCAGTGGTGATGTGAGTTAGGATCCTCGGAGCTGTTATAGTCATCAGTCATAGCAGTGCCGGTAGCTTCTTCATATTTGCCTGTGCCACCTAGTATAGCAAACGGGTCTTTCCAGTATGAAGTAACAAAAACCGGATGGTCGTCAAGTCTACCTTCCAAAACCCGGCCCTCACAGGAAATAAAGAGTGTGTCGCCGTCAGAGGCAACCAGATAAGCATATGTGTTGCCATAATTGCTCAATGAATCGCCGCAGAAATCGAAGTGCATTTTAAAATCTCCTATAGGAGTTCCTGTGCCGTTACCGTCAACAATTGCCCGCCAGGCAGTAAGTGGTTCGCTACATTTTGGATTTGGCAGGGTATCAGACCCGACATAGGTGTAATTGCCAAGGGCATTTACATCGAACGGCAGTGTCACCATTTCGACTTTGCCTTTCTTCAGTTTCGACTTTCCTCCGGAAGTCTTGTCCGATCTTCCGCATGAGATTAACAGGCAAAGGGCCATTGTCAGGAGCAGGAGTTTTTTCAATTGTTTCATAGTATGCTATTATTGGTTTCACTGAAAAGTTACGAAAAAAATCCCTAATGACGGGTTTATTTTTTGTTCCATGTGGTTATTGTATTTCAACCACGCTGTGGTTGGCTTATGTGTTACGCGTGTGACCACTGGCGGGACAGTGGTTATTGGGATTGAACCGCTCCGCGGTTTTTGATTTGGTAACAAAAACAACTATACAATCAATGCCAGCGGCATTCAAAACCAATAGCCCAGGTCCCACCCGGGGCAAACAGTGAATATAATACCCAATCCCGGAGGGATTGAAACCCAATAACCCCGGTGACATCCGGGGCAAAAATGGAAACGTGAACGGCAACCCCGGAGCGGGTTGAAAAAGATTATACTGTATATATCAAACATAATATAAAGTAGAGTGAAGCCGAAGCTTCACTCTTCCTAAGTACCCAGACTTTTTAATTCTGATCTATAAGACTGAAAAATATTTGAACCCCACTTTTGCGGGTACTTTCGGCTATTGGTTTCCTTTGATAAGTGTTATTGTGCCCGTCCAGTGATGGTGTGAATAAGGATCAAGGGAGCTGTTATAGTCGTCCGTCATTCCACTGCCTTTGGCACCGGCAAAGCGTCCGGTACCTCCCAGAATAACGAACGGATCCCTGAAATACGAGATTACATAGTCAGGATGGTCCTCCGCCCTGCCATCTATCACCTGACCCTCACAGGAAACAAAAAGGACATCTCCGTTTGCGGCAGTCAGATAGGCCACCATATGCCCAAGTGGATAATACCCGGAAATAACATCACAGCAGAACTCAAAGTAATGTGTGAAATTACCCAAATGTGAACCTGTTCCTCCTCCGGTATTCGTTACCATCATATTTGGGAAATCACCGCAGGTCGCATTAACAGATACGTCATCATAATTTCCGACAAAGTCAGCTTTGAAAGGAACAGTTACTGTTGTGGGTTCAGCCTTGCCTTTTTTCAGGCTTACGTTCATGTCATCCCCTTCATATTTTGAGCAGGAAACGATCAGGCAGATAACTGCCGTGAAGAATAAAATTCGCTGCAGCGTTTTCATAGGTACCAATGTTTATGATCGCATTTAATCAACATCATTTATTAGTGACATACCGTCTTGCCGTAAGTAATCTCCCCAGTGAAATAGCTGTAGGTTATAGTGCCAATGTAGAAAGTACCCTGGTCTCCCTTGAGGTGATAGGTCCATGTCACATACCAGTGATCTGTAAAATAGGTTTTGTCTATCTCCTTAATATCAAAAACCTCCCCTGTGGAACTTGTGATTTCACCCTTTAACTGGTCAGTTTCCCACTGATACATCCCATCTTTGTAGTGGACAACATAGTGAACCCTTATCGTGCCACCCAGCAGT
The DNA here is from genome assembly GCA_035530535.1 of Bacteroidales bacterium. Classification (GTDB taxonomy): domain Bacteria; phylum Bacteroidota; class Bacteroidia; order Bacteroidales; family VadinHA17; genus SR-FBR-E99. The sequence goes on along the minus strand of DATKUS010000276.1, from coordinate 2,477 downwards.
TCATCCACCATTATTCCACCGCAATATACCGGTGACCAGTATTCGGACATGAACCAGCCCTGCACACTCTTTGTATCATGATCCTGTGCAGAGGCCTGTGTCAATGATATGCCCATAATGAGGCACAGACTGATAATCAAGCTTTTTGTTTTCATAGTTTTAATTATTAGGTTTAACGTATATAAGTCCCGTTTCTGTAAAGTAAAGTTGAGACAAAACAGGAGGCACTGCATAGAATTTACCGTGCCATTTATTTAAACAATGGTGCAGTCCTTAAAACTATGTTGCAAAAACATGTTTATGAATGAAAATAATAAGACTGGAGCAGGGAAAATCTGACTAAAGGCAATGGCGCCTATCTGTGGCGGAGACTGATGTTCCTATTTGGGGACCCGGGTATTGTAAGGAGCAAGCCCCAACTCATCAATAATTGCCAGGAATCGCGGGTCATCGCGCATGATATCAAAATCCGGATTGGTAGTAATCAGGTTGAAGTAAAGATAAAGTGGACTCGGATGTTCCAGATTCTTTTCAAGCCAGTAAACCGATTCATCTGTGTTACCCAGAATGGCATTCCACCAGGCAATGAAAAAAGGATGCCCGGTCATCCCTTCCACAGGAATGGGATTATGCATATTGACATCTACCAGCCAGGAAAAAAGTCCTTTTATACCTGACTTTTGATAAGCATCTGATATCTCCCCGGCAAACTGGCCGGCGCCGGGATAACGGCCGGCAATTGTCTGAAGTTCCTGCACCGCTTTTTCCCCTTCACCCAGTTTTGCATAGTTCAGAAAAAACAACCATTGGTTTTCAATGAAATCCGGTTTAAGGTCGCGGGCAATGAGACAGGCCTCAATGGCTTTATCATTTTTCCCCTCGAAGTAATATATCCAGACACTTAAATTTTGCATGACCCAGAAATAAGGCTCCAGTTGGAGGCCTCTGTCCATGTAAACACGGGCTTCTTCTATCGGCCCGGTTATCATAAGCAGCTGGGCATACCACTGATAAGCGGTAGAAAAATTGGGATTCAACTGAATAGCCTTCAACAACTCCTTTCGTCCCTCCTCAAAGCTGCGCTCAGGCCAGACAAGATACCCGCCTGTTATGGCATGAGCCTCCGCACAATCGGGATCGATTTTAAGGGCCTCTGCACTGAAATCTTTCGCTTTCTGAATTCCTTCATAATATGGCTGATACCAGCCCCAGGCAGACAGGTTGAACCAGGCATTGGCCAGTCCTGCGTATGCTTCAGCGAAATTATCATCTGCGGCTATAGCCTTTTCAAAATATTGTATGCTCCCCATTAACCCCTCTCTGTCAATATCAAACCGCTGTTCACTGTTAGCTTTATGGAGCAGAAAACGGCCCCTCAGATAATTATCATAGGCCTCAGGATCTTGAGTAGGGATATCCTCAATCTGTCTGACTTCATTGTCTGTGATGACAGCATTCAGCTTATTAGCGACCTGCATAGCTATATCACCCTGAATTCCAATTATATCAGTAATTTTCCGGTCAAAATTGGCTGACCATAGATGGTGATCGCGATAAGCATCGATAAGCTGAACAGAGATCCTTATCTCATCGCCATACCGGCGCACGCTACCTTCAAGCACGTTACGGGCATTCACTTTCCTGGCAATGTCGCCGGCAGTTAGGCCGGCGGCTCCGAAGTGTTCCGAGGTTGTCCGTGAAATCACCCTTAACTCACTGATTTGATAAAGGTTATTGAGAATATCTTCCATTATGCCGTCAGCAAAATACTGATTGGCCGGGTCATCACTGAAGTTTTTAAACGGAAGCACAACTATTGACAAATCTCTCGAATGCGTGGGAAAAACTCTAAACTGAAACTGCCCGTTAACCAGGTAACTGTTAAGCCCCCATGCAAGAGCAAGAAAGATTATTGCTGCACCAAATACCAGGATCACACTTTTGCGACGTTTCTTAATTCCGGGAACAGGTTCTTCTTTTTTAATGGATAGTGTCTGCCCCGGGTCAGTCATGTTTGCAAGTGAGGATTCAAATGTTCCCTCATCATCCGGCAAGACTGATATCTTAACCTCTCCGGGAGGATATCCGTAAAATTCATGGAAACATTTACTAAAATAAGTCGGGCTGCCAAATCCCACTTTGTATGCAATCTCAGAAGCTGTTCCCATACCAAGCTGGAGCATCTCCATAGCTCTTTTAAGGCGGATTTCACGTATGAACTGGCTCGCATTCTGATTCATTAACTTTTGAAGCCTTCGATGAACAGATGAGCGGCTCATGCCGGCCTCCCTGGAAAGTTTGCCGACATCAAAATTCTCATCAGACAGCTTGTCAAGTACAATTGCTGTCAGTTTACTGATAAATAGTTGATCGGCTGATAGGGGATCAGTCATTTCAGTCATTTACAATGATATAAATATACAAAATTTTTGATGACGAGTCATGTCACCTGAAAGTAATACAAAAAGAAGAGTTAA
>DATKUS010000275.1:0-6529 GCA_035530535.1 Bacteroidales bacterium | reverse complement strand
GCGAGAAGGGACAAAACATAAACCGTATTGTAAATATTGAAGCTTTTATTCTTTGATGTCACTGCCAGCCATACAGGGAGAAAAACTACAAAGGGAAAAGGCAGAGACACCAACATGACGATGTTGGCATAAGGCCAGTGCAATATCTTAAAAAGCATCCCGCCGAAAACCACAAGACAGGTCAGCCATGTTATGATATAAAGTGCCAGGTTTTGACTGTTGCCCTCTGTCCTATAGTGGTTAATGAGGGCCGCAGGAAGAAAGAAAAGTATGAGGGCAATCATACCGGCGATAAGCACTATAGCTGCTCCGGCCATGTGATTTACCTTTAACATGGCACCGGTTAAGATCAGCAGTGTGGTTACCAGGCCTGTGATATATATCTTCTGTTTCATGATATCATCTGTTTACTTGTTTATTAATGGGCTGAGACAGTTGAAAAAGCAATTGATTCAACGGTAAGGATAGTGTTTTTCAGGAGTGCCAGGGAATGAAGTCCGGACATAAGAGTTATACTGGTGCCGTCACTCGCATCTGCCGGCAGAAAGACAGACGGATCCAGCAGCTTCTCAAACCTGCCTGGTTCACTTCCGCCTGTAAGGCCGGATAAATAGTCAGCATACCCTTTCAGGCCATCATTGAGCATGTTACGGGTACTGCATCCCGGCAGCAGGAAATCCCCGACAGCCCTGGTGTCAAAGGGCCTTATTAAAAGTCCGAACTGGATTTCAGGTCCGCTTTCTTTCTGTAAGATCTGTTGTGAAATAACAGCTGGTACACCATGTTCCCCTTCAGACTCCGCAATCATATCTGCCTCAATGCCATTAATGACCTTAAGGAGTTCATTAGTCCTCGATTGGATCTCCATAAGAAGAGGTACGGATGCAGAATCCTTATGATTTAAAAGAAATGACTGCCCTCGGTTGAACTCATAGTTGTACATTGCCTGCTGTTGCTGCTGGTGTACGAAATATCCTGCCTCGTAGCTTCTCTGCAGGTTCAGGTTGAGAAGTGCTGAGGGAACCATAACAGCAAGGGAACCGATCACCATGAAGATGAATTGGGCGCTGACATTACTCTCGTTCTTCCAGGTGATCCAGGTATACCATGGGAATACCACTAAAAAGATGATGATTATTCCACAGAGAAGAAGAGAGCCTGACCCCGGCCAGTGCTGTATCTTTAAAAAAAGACCGGTGATGTAACATATTAGTGCCGCTGCACCAAGGATATAAACAGCCCTTTTGGACCTTTTTTCCTGATCCCTCAGCTTGATGACAAGCAGTGAAGGGATGAATAAAAAGTTCCCGCAAAATGTTGCCATGAGCAGGACCACACCGGCGCCCGTCCAGTGCTGGACCTTAAACGCAGCTCCTACTATAAAAAGCATCCCGGCAAGGAAGGCTGAGATGTAGAGGAATAGTCTCTTCCCGCTGCGTGTCTCTTTCCAGAGAACCACGAGGGCTGAGGGGATGAAAACAAAAGCCAGGGATATGGCGCCGAGAGTCATCAGGGCACCTGCTCCCGGCCAGTGCATGATCTTGAATAATGAAGCGAAGCCAAGCATGATGGTACCTGCTATGGCCGAAATTTTCATAGTCTTTTTCATTTGTCTGTATTTAGTGTCAACAGCATATAGTGTTTCTTCCTGTATCTCTTTCATCCTTCTGCTTCCCATCTTCTCTTTTACCATAAGATAGGCTTCGTGAAAACTGAGCCCGGTCTGCATTTCATATTCGACGTCACAGCACACATGATCTATTAGCTCATCAAGGAGATGAGAGAAAATGATATCCTGCTTCCTGATATCATTCCTGATCTGATCAATGTCCCGGAGGCTCAGTTCAGGCATAGCTCAGACCTGGTTGAGGACTAACAATTTTCTGGAGTGACTCGATGAACTCTTTCATCTCTTTTATTTTCTCTGTCACCACTGAGTGTCCTTTCTCAGTCAGGATATAATAAATGCGTATACGATTATTGAAGTTCTCTGATTCGGTGATCAGTACCCCTTCATTCTCAAGCTTATGGAGCACCGGATAAAGAGCACCATAGGTAAGCTTTATCTCACCCGCCGTGAGTACTTCAACTTTGCGGGTTATTTCGTAGCCATACATGCGTCCGTTCTCTTCCAGCAACTTCAGTACTATTGTCTTCAGTGACCCTTTGATAAGATCTGTTGGTATCATTCTTATATATTTAAGTAACTTATATATTACAAATATAGAATATTATATTTTACAAATGCAAATGTTTTATAGAAATTTTAAAATATATTTTCACCTTCTTCGTCTATGCCGGTAAAGAGTCTAATAAATGAGTCCCCAGGAGTCAGAAAAGATAGAAGCTGTTTATAAGGGTGAGCGGAAGCGTCTGCTGAGCTACATCAGGATCAGGATCCCTGTCAGGATTGGGGCCGAGGATATTCTGCATGATGTCTTCTACCAGCTTACAGTGGGCTTCAGGGACATAATAAAGATTGAGGCTGTGACAGCGTGGCTATATAGGGTAGCTGACAATCGCATCACCGATCTGTACCGCAAGAAGATGCCTGTCAGCATCAGTTACAGTGAGAATGGTAATGATAATGAAGAGCAGAGGAGTGTTTTTGTTACCACAGAGTTTGAGGAGATGAGCTTCAAAGAGATATCTGAGAGAACCGGTATTGGGGTCAATACCCTGCTCTCGCGAAAACGTTACGCTGTTCTTGCTCTCAGGGAGAGATTAAATGAATTGTATAAACTGTTAAAAAGCAACTGATATGAAAACATTAAGAGTTTTGAAGTACGTGGGTTTCGGAATACTGGGTATAGGTTTTATGATACTTGTGGTATTTGGTGTTCAGGCTCTCTGGAACTGGTTGATACCTGAATTATTCAACGGACCTGTTCTCTCCTTCTGGCAGACTGCCGGACTATTACTCCTGTCTAAGATACTTCTTACCGGTGTTGCCCCCGGGCATCAGAACTCCGGTAAGAAAGAGTGGAAGAGGAAGTATCATGAGAAATATATACACGAGCGCTGCCAGGAAAACAATGTAATTTCGCCGGAGCAGGTTTGACGGTTTGACTGCAGGACAACAGACAATATTATTCTTCGTTTACGTCGATATAGATGTACTTGGCACCTGGGAATGAGCGAAGTATGTCTGATTTGACCTGCTCAGTCATGCTTTCAATAGCAGAGCCGGTGGCGTGATCTGCCACATCAACAGAAATCAGTAAGATAAAATTATTGTTACCGATAAACATTGAACGGATATTATTGATATGCCTGACAACCTCATGCTTTTTGACCATGGATCTGACTTCATTTCTCATCTCCCGCGATATGCTTTCGCCGATTATCAGCTTCCTTAACTCATTGGCCAGGAAATAAGACATTGTGATCAGCAGGCAACCCACCATAAAGGTCCCGATAATATCGAACACAGGATTAATAAGTGATAACAGACTGGAAATAATGACTATAGTCAGGCCTGTCAAAGCTGAGAAATCCTCGATCAGTATCACAAAGATATTAGTGTCAGTGGAGTCTTTCAGTGACCTGATAAGGCCTTTGTGTGATGTCTTACGGAATTCGGTAAGAGCCACTGAAAACGATTTGGCTTCGATGATCACCGATGTAATAAGGACGATGAAAATATAAATATAATTATCGATGGGCTCAGGGTTCATGTACTTGTGAATCCCCTCATAGATTGAGTAACATCCGCCGAGGAAAAACAGGAGGACGGCAACCAGGAAACCCCAGAAATATTCTTCTTTGCCATATCCGAGCGAATGAATTTCATTGGCAGCTTTGCCGGATCTTTTTCTGCCAATAAGCAGGAAGACCTGGTTGGTGGTGTCAGCCAGTGAGTGGATGGCTTCGGCCAGCATGGCTGAGCTGCCGGAAATGACAGAGACAATATATTTTATTACGGCGATTGTAAAATTTCCGACAAGGGCAAATAAGATAGCACGAAGGGAGTTGCTTTCTTTTTTCATTTATTGACGGGTATCAAAATCATCTTTCTGAAGGGCAGTTGTGACAACAAATTTAATCAAATGTTACGGGTGTTGTCCATAAATAAAACAGCTGGCTAATTTGAATTCAGCCAGCTGCTTCCGTTCCGTCTGCAGATTAAAAGGTGGAAGGATAACCCGAAACGGATTTGAAAATGCTTTATTTACGGCCTGCTCCGGCGCCTGCACCCTGTCTTACCCTGGCAGGTACTGCAGCATTGTTTTGAGCACCTGTCTTTCTTGCGCTGCTGAGACCGTTATTCTTCACTGCGGTACGGCTCTGAACAGCAGTTTGGTTCATAGTTGCAGTACTTGTGTGTGCCCGTGCTTCTGTCCTGAGCTGATCTTTTGTCCTGAGCTGATCCTGGGACTTGAGCTGATCCTTGATCGGGTCCTGGATCTTCAGTTGGTCCTGAGTCTTGAGCTGATCCTTGATCGGATCCTGGATTTTGAGCTGGTCCTGGGTCTTGAGCTGATCCTTGATCGGCTCCTGGATTTTGAGCTTATCCTGAGTTTTAAGCTGATCCTTGATCGGCTCCTGTGCTGTCACGCCTACACTTATTAAAAGTGCGATTGCGCTAAAAAGAATTTCTTTTCTCATTTTTTCGATATTGTAGTTTATTTACGTGTCAAATTCATACCCGGAACATGAACATCTCGTGAATTTTCTTTAGAAATGGAAAAACTGTCAATGTTTTTGTAAGTGTATATCAGAAAATTTTAATGAATGCACTTAAGAAGAATACAAATCCCTTCGGACCCGGGTAATACGGATCAGAGTATGCGGGGAGCACATAAGAGGCTTCGGCTTCAATTATCAGGAAATCAAGGTTGAAAGACACCGGCAGTCCGATCCCTATTTCAATAAGATCGAAAGTTTCCTTGAAGGAAGTGGTTGTCACTGGGACAGTGGAAGTAGTTGTTGTTGTGGTGGTTGTTGATGGCGTTGTTGACGAAGCCCCCGTACCGGAACCTGTACCATTACCGTTACCTGCACCGGATCCTGTACCGGACCCTGTGCCGGTCGGTGACAAGGGACTGGTATATTGCTGAGAAGTGGTCACAATCGTTGTCCCTACATAAGTCTCGGATTGTATCATAGTCCCGAACAGCAGGTTCACATACGGGTCAAAAGAGATGAATGCCTTTTTCTTAAAGAACGCAGGTGTCATAAAGTACCTCGAATTTCTTATCTGAAAATAAGGCTGAGGATCTTTTATCATTAATCCACCTATGGAGAACTGTGAATAGATCAATCTCAGGTCAATACCGAGAGTAACATCGCCATAAGTAAAACTGCTGAAAAGGGTGTCTGTAAATGGCGGAATGACCTGGTATCTGTAAACTCCGGAGGAGATATCAAACCATGAATTACAATCGTGGCTGTAATTTAAAGAGATATTATAAAAGGCGAGACCGGGATCAAAGTTTGCAAACTGAAATGCGGAGGCTGATGCAGTAAGTTCGTTTTTGAAGCTATATGCAAGGGTAGCATAGCCAAAAGGCTGGCTTTGCGAGATGGTAGATCCCAGATAAATCATATTGCTGCCGTAACCGCCTCCGGCATATAATGCATGACGATCACTTTTTTCAACTGTTTTCAGTGTATCCGTTGCCGAGGGTGACATCATTCTATCCGACTGCGAAAATGCAGTAAGCGGGATTATCAGAAGCAGGAAACTGAATAACAGGATACGGAGATAGAACATTGCAGAAATTTAATTAACTATAAAAGCCCTGAACTATAATAAGTTACAGGGCTTTTTATAATTGTGAAACTATTTTTTCCCCGGACCGCTGCTTCGGGTAGTTTTTACGGCATTGCGTTGAGGAGTGGCTTTACGTGCACCTTTGTTTTGTGTGGCACTCTTTTCCTTATCCATATACTGTTCACGATTTTTTGAAGCCTCCTGAGTTTTCAATTCCTTCTGTTGCATCTTCATTTCTTTCTGCTGCATTTTCAGAGCTTTTCTTTCTTCATTCCTTATCTGCTTCTGCTCACTGGTCATCTGACCCTGATTTTTGTATCCGGTCTGGGCCTGAGTCTGAGCTTTTGTCTGAGTTTGTGCCTGGGTCTGTTGTGTGACCTGTGCTGTGATGGCTGCACTTATTAAAAGTGCTGTAACTACAAGAAAGATGTGTTTTTTCATGACCTTAGAATTATTTATTACGTTAAAATTCAGGTCAAAGCTATATCGGCAAAGATGAAAGAATCATGAAGTTTTTGAAAAACTTCGGAAAAAACAATTTTTTTTTTGTGGATTTCTGTAACTAATCCGGGAAGGGCTTGTCATATAGTTTATGACATCTGCAGAAGATCTGCCGCAAATTGAAGGGTGATCATTCTGATGGGCTGAAAATAAAGTGCCCCGCATTTTGCCGTTGGGCTTGTGCGGGGCACTGGGGATATAATTGTGTCAAAAATCTACATCTTATTTCCTGCGCGATGAGTTGCCTGAGGAAGATTCCCTGGAGATGCTGCTTTTTTTCTCAGAGGCACTACTGCTTTTGGTGTTGTTTTT
>DATKUS010000274.1:0-9073 GCA_035530535.1 Bacteroidales bacterium | reverse complement strand
CTATGTTATTGACATTGAACGAAGTCTGAAGCTGCGAGTGTTTGTAAAGGTGATTCAGAATTATGTTGGCAGGCATCTCTTTCTTAAGGATGATGATGACTCGCATCCCATTGCGGTCTGACTCATCATTAATATATGATATACCCTCCAGTTTCTTTTCATTGATAAGGTCAGCGATCTTTTTGATCATCTCAGCCTTGTTGACCATATAAGGTATTTCGGAGATGACTATGCACTCCCTGCCCGAATGGGTGATCTCAATCTCAGTCCTTGCTCTTACAACTATTCGTCCTCTTCCGGTCTCAAAAGCTTCCTTTATGCCCTGCTCTCCATATATTATTCCGCCGGTGGGGAAGTCAGGACCCTTGATATGCTTCATCAGACCCTCTGTCGTTATTTCAGGGTCATCAATGAAAGCTATAATGGCATTTACCGATTCAGTGAGGTTATGCGGTGGCATATTGGTGGCCATGCCAACCGCAATACCCGATGCTCCGTTTACAAGGAGCTGTGGGATGCGTGTGGGAAGAACCGTGGGCTCTTCAAGGGTGTCATCAAAGTTAGGCTGAAAATCCACCGTGCCCTTTTCTATGTCAGCAAGTGTCTCCTCCGCTATGCGTTTAAGACGCGCTTCAGTGTAACGCATTGCTGCGGGACTGTCACCGTCGATGGATCCGAAGTTACCCTGACCGTCAACAAGTGGGTAACGAAGTGACCACTCCTGTGCCATACGTACCATGGCATCATATACTGACGTATCACCGTGCGGATGGTATTTACCGAGAACCTCCCCTACTATCCTTGCAGACTTTTTATAGGCTTTGTTAGCCGTCACCCCAAGCTCTGACATACCGAAGAGTACCCTGCGATGGACAGGCTTTAAACCGTCCCTCACATCGGGTAATGCCCTTGACACAATGACAGACATAGAATAATCGATGTAAGCCGACTTCATCTCCTCTTCAATATTGACTTTAATAATCCTTGTTTGATCTGACATATCAGATTGACTTTTAATAATTTAGTATATTTTAATTTTTTGTTTTAATTTGTCCTCGAAAGTAATGAAAATTGGTGGTATTTTTAACCTTTTCACAGGTAGATTTGTTAACATTCTGTGTTTAAAAATGGGCATGATAATTGTCAATAGTTATTAACAATTGAATTAACTTTGAAAACGGGTTATTTATGCACTTTTGGCAGGTTAAAATGACATAATTGCCATATCAGCCCACAAAAAATATATAATGGACGCATATTTCTCACAGAGAGTAAATGATATCCTGGGGTATAGCAAGGAAGAAGCCATAAGGCTGGGCAACAGCCATATCAGCCCTGAGCACCTTTTCCTGGGCATTTTAAGGGAAGGCGAAGGGGTGGCAGTGGATATCCTCCTCAACAAAGGTGTTGACTTGCTCATGCTTAAAGGATCTATTGAAAAGAGCATCAAGGCAGAAAAACCTGTAGCCATGGCAGACAATGAAATACTCCCGCTGCTGAAGAGCACCGAGAGGGTATTGAGACTGGTACATATTGAAGCTAAGGCACTGAAGACGAAGGTTATTGACACTGAACACCTTCTCATGGCCATTCTGCGAGATGAAAGTAACCTGGTGACCAGGTTCCTCACGGAGTTGGACATAGATTATTTAATTGTTAAGAAAGCTGTGGAAGCCGGCAGTCCAACCTCGCAGGCGGATTTTCCGCGTGATGAGGACGATGAGGGTATGTTCCCCGGAGGCGCCGGACAGGGTGGCAAGCAGCCACAGGGACCAGCTGCAGCGAAGAGCTCTTCTGACACACCCGTGCTTGACAACTTCGGTATTGACCTTACCAAAGCAGCGGAAGAAGGTCGCCTGGATCCGGTTGTGGGCCGTGAGCGTGAAATTGAACGTCTTGCACAGATACTCTCAAGAAGAAAGAAGAACAATCCTGTTTTAATAGGTGAACCCGGTGTTGGCAAGTCAGCCATCGCAGAAGGGCTTGCGCTCAGGATAATTAAGAGGAATGTTTCAAGGGTGCTTTTCAACAAGAGAGTGGTAGCCCTTGACCTTGCATCTATTGTTGCCGGCACAAAATACCGCGGTCAGTTTGAGGAGAGAATGAAGGCAATTCTTAATGAGCTTGCAAAGAATGACAACATAATACTATTTATTGACGAAATCCATACCATCGTTGGCGCCGGAGGTGCAAGCGGTTCACTTGATGCTGCAAACATGCTCAAGCCCGCCCTGGCCCGTGGTGAGATACAGTGCATCGGTGCAACCACCCTGGACGAATACCGTCAGCATATTGAGAAGGACGGCGCCCTGGAGCGCAGGTTCCAGAAGGTGCTGGTAGAACCTACAACAATCGAGGAGACCATAGATATCCTTAATAATATCAAGGACAAGTATGAGGACCATCACAATGTGTCATATACTCCCGAAGCCATAATTGCTTGCGTCAGGCTGACAAACCGGTATATAAGTGACAGGCACCTGCCTGACAAGGCCATTGATGCACTCGACGAGTCAGGTTCACGTGTTCATATCTCAAATATTGTTGTCCCTGAGAAGATACTGGCGCTTGAGAAACAGCTGGAGGAGACAAAGAAGGAAAAGAGCAGCGCCGTGAAGAACCAGAATTATGAGCGTGCTGCCAGTTTCAGGGATAAGGAGCGCGATATTCTTGACCTTATAGAGGTGGAAAAGAAAAAATGGGAGAAGGAACTTGTGGCAAACCGGGAAACGGTTGACGCAGAGAAGGTTGCTGAGGTAGTTGCCATGATGACCGGGGTACCCGTTCAGAGGATCGCCCAGACAGAAGGGACAAGACTGCTGCAGATGGCTCAGGAATTGGGGAGAAGTGTCGTGGGTCAGGATGAGGCTATTGCGAAGATCGTCAAATCGATACAGCGTAACAGGGCGGGACTGAAAGACCCGAATAAACCGATAGGGACATTTATTTTCCTTGGCCCTACCGGGGTTGGTAAGACTCAGCTTGCAAAAGTCCTTGCCAGATTCCTCTTTGAGACGACAGACAACCTGATAAGGGTTGACATGAGCGAATATATGGAGAAATTCTCTGTCTCACGTCTTGTAGGAGCTCCTCCCGGATATGTAGGTTATGAGGAGGGGGGGCAGCTGACTGAGAAGGTACGCCGCAAGCCTTATTCTGTCGTTCTTCTTGATGAGATTGAGAAGGCTCATCCTGACGTGTTCCACATCTTATTGCAGGTGCTTGACGAGGGTCAGCTCACTGACAGCCTCGGGCGCAGGATTGACTTCAGAAATTCTATTGTTATCATGACCTCAAACATCGGGACGCGTCAGCTCTCCGAGTTTGGCGCAGGCGTCGGATTTGAATCATCTTCAAAGAAAACGACCCGTGACGATTATTCCAAAAGCATTCTACAGAAGGCTTTGCAGAAGACCTTTGCACCTGAGTTCCTTAACAGGATTGATGATGTGATAATGTTCAACCATCTTACCAGGGATGACATCGACAAGATAATTGACATTGAACTGAAGGGTCTCTTCGATCGTACCGCAGCACTGGGATATACTGTCAGGCTATCCGGACAGGCAAGGGATTTCCTTGCAGACCGTGGCTTTGATATTCAGTACGGTGCCCGTCCGCTCAAGCGCGCCATACAGAAATATCTTGAGGATCCGCTGGCGGAAGTTATCATTAAGGCATCGTTGAAAGAGGGTGCAATAATTAATGCAGGGTACTCAAAGGATAAGGAGGAACTCTCATTCAAGGTCTCAAGGAAGAAAGCTTCTGAACAGAAGGAAGAGCCTGAGAAGAAGGAAGATTAATCTTTTGCCGCTTCGGCATACAGATCGAATTCAGTTGACCCGGTGATCTTTACATTGATAAAGGTGCCGGGTTTGATTTTTCCGGCTCCGGTGATGAATATTTCCTGGTCGACCTCCGGCGAGTCACTGGCGCTGCGTCCAATATGAAATATCCCCTCCTTCCGGTCTATGATCACCTTGACGGTTTTGCCGATGGATGCCTCATTAAGCTCTCCTGAGATCTTCTGTTGTAGCTTCATGATCCGTGATACACGTTTTTCTTTGGTCTTTTCAGGAATGTCATCATGGTAATTGATATACCCGTAGGTATCCTCTTCGTGCGAGTAACGGAATGATCCCAGCCTGTTAAACCTGAATTCCTTAATGAAGCTGAGCAGTTCCCTGAAGTCCTCTTCTGTCTCCCCCGGGTGCCCTGCTATGACTGTGGTGCGGACAACGGCATCAGGCATCCTTCTGCGTATCTCATTGAGAAGGGCACTTGTTTCGGCGCCGCTGTGTGCACGTCGCATCATCTTCAGCATTTTGTCAGAGATATGCTGGATGGGTATGTCGATATACTTGCAGACCTTCGGATTTGACTGCATAAGGTCAAGCAGATCCATTGGAAAGTTTGAGGGATAGAGATAATGGAGCCTTATCCATTCAATGCCCTCAACAGATGCCAGTTCCGACACCAGATGGGTCAGCGACTGTTTGCCGTACAGGTCGATACCGTAGTAGCTGAGATCCTGTGCAATAAGTATAAGTTCCTTCACCCCTGTTGAAGCCAGAAATCTTGTTTCTGCCACAAGATCTTCCACAGGTGTGGAGATATACTTTCCCCTTATGCCCGGAATGGCGCAAAAAGCGCAGGTACGGTCACATCCCTCGGCAATCTTGAGATAGGCATAATGGCCGGGGCCGGTGACTACCCTCTCCCCTGTCAGTTCAGGATGATAAACCAGGCCCAGCCTGTTTATAATTTCGGCAGGCCTGTTGACGCCGAACCACTCCTTCACTTCTGGTATCGCCTCTACAAGCTCATCTTTGTAACGTTCAGCCATACAGCCCATTACAAAAAGTCTGCCATGCCCCTGCTCCTTAATGGCTGCAGCATGCCCTATGATGGTCTCTATGCTCTCTTCCTTAGCATCATTAATAAAACCGCAGGTATTGATGATCACGATGTCTGAGGGATCGGCCGATTCGCTGGTCACACGGTAACCGCCAGCCTCAAGCTGCCTCATCAGCTTCTGTGAATCAACCAGGTTCTTTGAGCAACCCAGGGTAATTATGTTTACCTTGTTTCTTTTCATCCGATTTACGGGGTGAAGAGCGAGTCAACGAAGGTGTATCTGTCAAAAATGCGCAGATCATCTATTTTTTCACCCACACCAATATACCTGACAGGTATCTTAAACTGGTCAGAGATACCTATAACCACGCCGCCTTTCGCAGTTCCGTCTAATTTGGTGATAGCGAGTGCATTGACTGCGGTGGCAGCGGTAAATTGTTTTGCCTGTTCAAAGGCATTCTGGCCTGTTGAACCGTCGAGCACAAGCAGTACTTCATGCGGAGCGCCTGGCACAACCTTTTCCATCACCCTCTTTATCTTTGTTAGTTCATTCATCAGGTTGACCTTGTTGTGCAGCCTGCCGGCCGTATCTATGATGACAATATCAGTGCCTGCTGAGACTGCTGATTTAACAGTGTCAAACGCCACTGATGCCGGGTCTGATCCCATCTGCTGCGACACGATGGGTACTCCTGCCCTCTCCGCCCATATCTTCAGCTGATCGATGGCGGCTGCACGAAAGGTGTCAGCAGCGCCAAGGAGTACGCTTTTTCCTGCTTTCTTGAAATTATGTGCCAGCTTGGCAATGGTTGTAGTCTTTCCCACACCGTTGACCCCTACCACCAGTATTACATAAGGTTTTGAGGGAAGCGGTGAATCAAAGGTAAAGGTTGAGGCTGAGGCTGAGACTGAGGCTGAGGTGCTCTTATTTTCTTCCAAAAGGAGAGCTATCTCTTCGCGGAGAATACTGTTGAGTTCTGATGAGCCCACATATTTATCGCGTGCCACCCTTTTTGAGATACGGTCAATGATTCTCAGGGTTGTGTCAACACCTACATCAGATGAGATGAGTACTTCTTCAAGGTTATCAAGAAGGTCGTCATCAATCTTTGACTTACCGGCTACAACCCTGCTGAGTTTCCCGAAGAAACTCTCACGGGTTTTGATAAGTCCCCTGTCAAGGATCTCTTTCTCTTCCTTCTTTAAGAAACCGAATAATGCCATCTGGGAACAATTGAGCGACAAAGGTAAAAAAAGAGACGCATTTATCTGCGTCTCCATCAATGTCAGATCAGAAAAATATGATCTTATTTCTTCATAAAGAAGTCCTTAACGTGGTCGTTATGAACAACTTCTTCTTTAAACTGGTATGCGCCGGATTTATCTGATTTCACCATTTTAATGCATTTGGTGAATGATTTTCCGGTTCCTACTTTTAGTGTTGCAACAACTTTCTTTGCCATAACTCACTGTTTATTTACTTAATTTCCCTGTGAACTGTCACCTTTTTAAGGACAGGGTTGTATTTCTTTCTCTCAATGCGGTCCGGGGTATTCTTACGGTTCTTTGTAGTAATATACCTTGATGTGCCAGGCATTCCGGAATCTTTATGCTCGGTGCATTCAAGAATTACCTGCACCCTGTTGCCTTTACTTTTCTTTGCCATTTTTTATCCGGTTTTAATAGTTGATAATGTAACCTTTTTCTTTTGCTTCCTTAAGCACTGAAGTGAGTCCGTTTTTATTGATGTTTCTCATCCCTGCAGCTGATACCTTAAGTGTAATCCATTTATTTTCTTCCGGTAGAAAATACCTTTTATTAAACAGGTTGGCCATGAATTTTCTTTTGGTCCTCCTTTTAGAGTGGGAAACATTGTTTCCTACTACCGCCTTCTTGCCGGTGACCTGACAAACTTTTGACATTGTTGTTTCGTTTTAACTGGTTCTAAAAAACTCCGAAAATCGGTTCGCAAAATACGTGATTTTTATTCTATTAACCAAATAAATCATTCATTTTTTTGTACCTGTAAATCATATGCTAGCGTTAGTAGCTGATAATCTGCTTTCTAAGTAGATTAAGGGCATAATTTGAGGAGCGTGAAATGTTAATGAGACGGTCAGCCCCGAAAGTCTGTTTCTCTGTCACCGTGCCCTTTTCAGAAGCCACGGCTATCCACACCGTCCCAACCGGTTTCTCCGGCGTCCCTCCTGTAGGTCCTGCAATGCCGGTGACAGCCACCGCAAAATCAGTACCCATGAGCCTTCTCACCCCTTCAGCCATTGCAGCTGCTGTCTCCCTGCTTACTGCACCCCGTGAAGTGATGATTTTACGGTTCACACCAAGTATATCCTCCTTGATGCTGTTATCATAAGCTATCACTGACCCTTTGTACCACCCTGAGCTGCCGGCAACAGAGGTTATGAGAGATGCGATCTTCCCTCCGGTACAACTTTCTGCCGTTGATACATTTAAACCACTATCTGAGAGTAAATTGCCTATTACCTCTTCAAGTGATACTTCATCTTCTCCATAAATTACATCCGGGAGGATTTCGTAAAGCTTTTCAACCTGCTGATCCACCAGGCCACTGATTCTTTTTTCATCGTTACCCGTTGCGGTAAGACGAAGTTTGATGATCCCCTGTGCGGGAAGGTATGCCAGTTTTATCTCACCGGGAAGCTCCCTCTCGAATACCTCAAGTCGTTCTGCCAGCAAGGCTTCAAAGGTGCCGAAGGTCATAATATTCTTATGAATTATGAAATTACCCCGGTACTGCCCTGAAAGCATTGGCAGAATATGTTCCTTCATTATATATTTCATCTCATTTGGAACTCCCGGCATTGAAATGACAGCCTCCTCCCCCTTTCTGAATAACATACCCGGGGCAGTCCCTGCCTTGTTCCTCAACACCATACAAGTATCCGGCACCAGTGCCTGCATGCGGTTGTTCTCATTCATAGGAAAATTACGGCGGCGCAGTCTCTCAGTGATCTCTTCAAGTACCTCCTCGCTGATAACCATTTTTCCGCCGAAGTAATCGTTTAGTGTCTCTTTGGTGATGTCATCGCTTGTTGGGCCCAGGCCGCCTGTGATAAGTATTATGTCAGCCCGTGACATTGCTTCGTCAAGAGCGCTGATTATCTCTTTCCTGTTATCGGATATTGAAGTGATGCGGTTCACCCTGATCCCGTTCTTACTCAGCTCGGCACCCATCCAGGCTGAATTGGTGTCGACTGTCTGCCCTATCAGCAGCTCGTCTCCTATTGTAATAATTTCTGCAGTGTTCATATCTAATTGCCCGGCATTAAAAGGACCAGGCAAAATTATCAATAATTTGTATCCGGAATTAATATTGATCAGGATGGCAGAAAACGATAAAATTATAGAGGCTGTTGAAGGATTTGTGAAGGGTGTTGTTACCGGGCACGACAGTGGTCATGGGTGGTCGCATATCGAAAGAGTGGTGCGTCTGGCACTGCATATACATGATATTGAGAAGACCGGCAACAGGCTGATAATTGAGCTGGGGGCTCTGCTGCATGATGTTGGCGACCATAAGTTTGCCACACATGACGGTCCGGCAGAGATCCGCAAGCTGCTGATTAATCTGGAGGTGGATGAAGAAATAATAAATGAAGTAGTATCCATAAATGAGAGGATATCATTCTCAAAAGGTGACCACCACTCCTTTAAGAGTGATGAGCTTAAGATAGTGCAGGATGCAGACAGGCTTGACGCCATGGGAGCCATAGGCATTGCCCGGGCCTTCAATTACGGTGGATTTAAGGGCAGGGAGATATATGACCCGAAAGAGCGATATGTTAATCCCGGCAATTTTGAAGCTGGGAGATCTGCCTCCACCGGTACGGTAAACCACTTCTATGAAAAGTTGTTGCTCCTTAAGAATCTCATGAACACTACAACGGGGATTAAGCTGGCCGAGGAGCGTCATGCATTCATGGTAAGGTACCTGGAGCAGTTCTACAGGGAGTGGGATCCGGGGGATAGATAAGAATTAAGAATTAAGAATGAAGAGTTAATGAACTGCAGGGGTTTCTGCCGGGTCATTTTTGGTTTATCACTTCCTGCTCCCTGCTGGTCCAGTTGGTAGGCACACGCGAGTGTTCCATATAATACCTGTTCTCCTCATCAGGATTGAGGCTATCGACATACCACGGGATATGTCTTGCCATGAAAGGATAAGCAGTGCGGAACA
>DATKUS010000273.1:0-6061 GCA_035530535.1 Bacteroidales bacterium | reverse complement strand
CTCAGACATTATTGACAATGCCAATATCCGCCCCGGCGATGTGATAGTAGGACTGGCATCATACGGCAGGACAACATACGAGAAGGAATATAACGGAGGGATGGGCAGCAACGGGCTCACCTCAGCACGGCATGATATATTTGATAATTACCTTGCCTCTCTTTATCCTGAGAGTTTTGACCCCGGGATCCCTTCAGAACTGGTATATTCAGGCAGTTCACGCCTTTCTGATCCCACATCTGTCCCGGGGACCACCGCCTGCAAGCTGGTGCTTTCACCCACACGCACATATGCTCCTGTCATAAAGAAGGTGTTTGACACAATGCGCGGGTCAGTGCACGGGATGGTACACTGTTCAGGTGGCGGGCAGACAAAGATCCTTCATTTCATTGACAGAATGCATGTCATAAAAGATAACCTTTTACCGGTGCCACCGCTTTTTGAACTTATTCAGAACAGTTCAGGAACACCATGGGAGGAGATGTACAGGGTGTTCAACATGGGTCACCGCATGGAGCTCTATGTCTCACCTGGCGATGCCGGTGCTGTCATTGAAATAGCTGCTGGATTTAATCTTGATGCCCGGATTATAGGCCGGTGCGAGGAGGCGCCTGCCAGAGGCCTCACTATTAAAAGTGAATTCGGGGAGTATCATTATTGAATGCAAAGAGCATGGAGCATAGAGAAGAAATACTTTGTCTCATTCAACTTACTATTAGCTCTTTGCGTCGCCGCACAGGCTGTCACCTCTCTAAAAATGCCCACTGGGCATTTTCTTAACGCTCGGTACTCTATTGCCTATCTTTCACTACCTTTGTCCCCTGAAATTTTAAAAAAATGGCAAATAATCTTATTCTTGAGAAGCTTGAGGGTGTGAAGAACCGCTTCATTGAGGTGGGCGAGATTCTTACGGGGCCTGACCTGATGTCAGACATGAAGCGTTATATCAAGCTGAATAAGGAGTACAAGGAACTTCAGCCTGTGGTGGAGTCGTATGACAGGTACAAGAGCGCCCTCGCAAACCTTGCCAGCTCCAGGGAGTTGCTGGCGGCAGAAAAAGATGAGGAGATGCGCGAGATGGCCAAGGCGGAAATAGACAATCTCTTGAGCACCATACCTGCCATGGAAGAGGAACTCAGGTTCCTGCTGCTCCCCGCGGACCCTGAAGATGACAAGAACGCAGTTATGGAAATCAGGGCCGGCACAGGCGGCGATGAGGCCAGCATTTTTGCCGGCGACCTGTTCCGCATGTATTCAAAGTATATCGAGTCGCGCGGATGGAAGATAGATATAAACTATTTCACCGACGGTACTTCGGGAGGGTATAAGGAGATAGTCTTTGCGGTCACCGGTGCCGGTGTCTACGGCGTCATGAAGTATGAGTCGGGTGTGCATCGTGTACAGCGCGTGCCGCAGACAGAGACCCAGGGACGCATCCACACATCGGCGGCCACGGTGGCAGTGCTTCCTGAAGCCGATGAGTTTGATATTGATATACGGAATGAAGATATCCGTAAAGATACGTACTGTTCCTCCGGTCCCGGAGGCCAGAGTGTCAACACCACCTACTCCGCCATCAGGCTGACCCACGTCCCGTCAGGCGTGGTGGTGACCTGCCAGGACGAGAAGTCGCAGATAAAGAACCTCGAAAAGGCCATGAAGGAACTGAGGACCCGCCTTTATAACCTGGAGTATCAGAAATATCTCGATGAGATTTCTTCGAAGCGCAAGACAATGGTCTCAACAGGCGACCGATCTGCCAAAATTCGAACTTATAACTATCCCCAGGGAAGAGTCACGGACCACAGGATTAACCTCACGATATATAATCTTCCGGTGGTGCTGGACGGCAACATCCAGGAACTGCTTGATAAACTGCAAATGGCAGAGAATGCGGAGCGACTGAAGGAAACCTCTTATTGACAACAGCATAATGAACTCGAAAGAACTTTTTCAGAACATCCTGAGGAAGAAGTCGTTCCTCTGTGTGGGACTTGATCCCGAGATTTCAAAGTTGCCGGCATCGGTAGCCGGTGCCGGGGACCCGATCTTCGAGTTCAACAGACAGATTATTGACGTCACGCACAGATATACAGTGGCCTATAAGCCCAACTTCGCCTTCTATGAGAGTTATGGACAGAATGGAATGGCAGCCCTTGATAAGACGGTGAGGTACATTAACAAACTGGATACAAGCATTTTCATAATAGCT
Organism: Bacteroidales bacterium; assembly: GCA_035530535.1. GTDB lineage: Bacteria > Bacteroidota > Bacteroidia > Bacteroidales > VadinHA17 > SR-FBR-E99. The sequence goes on along the minus strand of DATKUS010000273.1, from coordinate 3,849 downwards.
GATGCCAAGAGGGGTGATATAGGCAACACATCGAAGATGTATGCCAGGGCTGTCTTTGGCGAGATGCCCTTTGATGCAATCACCGTTGCTCCCTACATGGGTGAAGATTCGGTAACACCTTTCCTCTCGTATCCGGGCAAGTGGGCAATAATACTTGCCCTCACCTCGAACAAGGGGGCTGATGACTTTCAGTATCACACAGACAAAGGGCAACGGCTGTTTGAAAGAGTATTAAGTGTCTCGCAGAAATGGGGAACCGCTGACAATATCATGTATGTTGTCGGTGCAACACGTGCCGATATGCTGGCAGAAATAAGAAAGATCGTCCCTGATCATTTTCTTCTTATACCGGGTGTAGGAGCACAGGGCGGGAGCCTTGCCGAGGTTGCAGAATACGGCATGAACAGTCGCTGCGGACTGCTTGTTAACTCATCTCGAGGAATAATATTTGCGAACAGCAGCGAGCGCTTTGCCGTTGTTGCAGGAGAGAAGGCCAGGGAGATACAGGAGGAGATGGCGGGATATCTGAAAAGTCTGAAAAGTCCATAAAGCACGAAGTCATTTAAATTTAGCGACATTCGACTTTAAGACATTTGACATTTGACCTTTTCTTTCTTATCTTTGATAAGCTGCATTTTTATTTTACGTATTATGAAAGAAGAGTTTCTTCACTGGGTGTGGAAGAACCGCCTCTTTGAGACTGCATCACTTTCAGACAGGGAGGCAGGGGCAATAGAAGTGGTTTCCCCGGGTGAATATAACCGCGATTCAGGTCCTGATTTTTTCAATACGCGACTGACGATAAGCGGCACCTCCTGGGCCGGCAATACGGAGATACATATCAACGCCTCAGACTGGTACCGTCACGGTCATCATACTGATCACGCCTATGATAATGTGATACTGCACCTGGTCTATAACAATGATGCAGATACCTTCACTGCAACAGGACGAAAGCTGGTGACGGCTCAAATTACCTTTGCCGATGCCCTGTGGGAAAACTATCTGGATTTTATCAATAATCCTTCGGTGCTGGCATGTTCCGGCTTTATCAGAAGCCTCGACATGTTCAAAGTGCGACACTGGTTATTCTCTCTTGCAATTGACAGGCTCGAGCGCAAAAGCGATGACATCATTGAAATTCTCGGTAAGAACGGCAACGACTGGGAGGAGACATTATACAGGTTGATATCGAGGTATTTCGGATTCAGGGTAAATACAGATCCTTTTGAGCTGCTTGCCGCCCACCTGCCCCTGAAGATTATCCGTAAACATGCTGACAACCTTCTTCAGGTTGAGGCACTGCTTTTCGGTACTGCCGGGTTGCTTAACCAGACACTCTTCAGGGAGGCGGTTGCTGACGAATATTACAGCATTCTTTGTCGCGAATACCGGGTCCTGAAAGCAAAATATTCGCTGCAACCAATTGACGGCTGGACCTGGAAGTTTCATCGTCTCCGCCCCGCCAACTTTCCTACTGTCAGGCTGGCGCAGCTGGCAGCCCTGCTTGCAGGCGGGCAGGGATTATTCTCAAGGATTATTGCGTGCGACGATCACTCCTCAATAAGAGAAATCCTTTCAGTATCTGCTTCAGAATACTGGAATACGCATTATCTCTTTGGGAAGAGTGTCAGAAACGCTGCAGGAAAGGCAGGACAACAATCGGTAGACCTGCTGATAATAAATGCGATCATTCCTCTCATTTTTGTCTACGGCAAGAAAAAGCAGATTAACGACCGTTGTGAGAAAGCCCTCGATATTCTTGACTCGCTACCTCCTGAGGATAACAGTATCATTAGTGATTTTATTGATGCCGGAATCATACCCGAGTCGGCTTTTACCACCCAGGCCCTTATAGAGTTGCGTACTTTATGGTGCAGGTATCATAAATGTCTTGACTGTCATATAGGCTCTTCGCTAATAGCAATGGGCCATAATCTGAGGCGATCAGACTCGCTCTTCCTCGAGCCTTAGACAGACAGATTTGACGAAGTTGACAACACCTGTGACGAACGCAGAATCTTTTTTTCAACGGGCGCAACTCAGAGTACGGTTATTACGTCTTTATTTTGTAAGGGCTGATCATTCAACCTTCATTCACTGTCAGAGAGAAGCAGATTGTCATGCCGCTATTCCGTAGTTAAATTGATAAAAATATTTTGAATTGTTTGAATTATTACAAAATAGAGTTGTATCTTTGCGATCCAAAATTGGAGAATTTATTAACAATCTATTGGATAATGATATGTATTTGACTACGGAGAAGAAACAGGAATTTTTCAAGACATTCGGATCATCAGATCTTGACACCGGCAGTGCTGAAGGTCAGATAGCTCTTTTCTCCTACAGGATCGCGCATCTTACTGAACATCTGAAAAGGAACAAGAAAGATTTCAGTACCCAGAGGGCGCTGATTAAACTTGTTGGTAAGAGAAGGCGTTTACTCGATTATCTCAAGTTAAAGGATATAAGCAGGTATCGTGAGATTATTAAGGCTCTCAGCCTGCGTAAGTAATAAGAAAAGGCAATTTCAGATTGCCTTTTTTAATTTTTCTCCCGAACTTCCAGGTACATGTTAACTATCTAGTGTATAATTAATTAAGCATATATGTATAAACTTATTGAAAAGAGTATTGATCTTGGCAATGGCCGGTCAATTACTATTGAAACAGGTAAGTTAGCCAAGCAGGCTGACGGCTCTGTAGTGGTAAAAATGGGCCGCACGATGTTGCTGGCTACCGTCGTTGCCGCCAAAGATGCAAAAGAAGATGTTGATTTCATGCCACTCTCCGTTGAGTACAAGGAGAAATATGCAGCCATGGGGCGTTTCCCCGGAGGCTTTCTGAAGAGAGAAGCAAGGCCAAATGACAATGAGATACTTGTCTCGCGACTCGTTGACAGGGTATTGCGTCCCTTATTTCCCGATGATTATCATGCGGAGGTATTTGTTACAGTAAATCTTATTTCAGCTGATAAAGATATTATGCCCGATGCTCTTGCCGGACTGGCTGCTTCGGCAGCACTGGCTGTTTCTGACATTCCCTTTCACGGGCCCATTTCAGAGGTCAGGGTTGCCAGGGTAAACGGTGAGTTCATCGTGAACCCCACCCTTACTGAGGTTGGAAATGCAGACCTCGACATAGTCGTTGGAGCAACCTTTGAGAATATCATGATGGTTGAGGGAGAGATGAAGGAAGTTGCTGAGGAGGTAATGCTTGAGGCACTCCGTATAGCCCATGATGCTATCAAAATACAGTGTGTGGCTCAGAATGAGCTCGCAGAGATGGTTGGTTCAACCAAAAAGAGGGAATACTGCCATGAGCAGAATGATGAGGATCTGCGCAAGAAAGTTTGGGATGAGACCTATAAAAAGTGTTATGCCCTGGCTGCTACCGGCGCTGACAAAAAGACCCGTTCTGAGGGTTTTGAAAATATAAAGAAAGAGTTTCTTGCACAGTTCACCGAAGAAAATCCTGTGAACGAGATGTTTGTAAGCAGATATTATCATGATGTTGAGAAAGAATCCGCCCGCCGGCTGGTTCTTGATGAACACAAGCGTCTTGACGGACGCAAACTGGATGAGATACGTCCCATATGGTGCGAGATAGACCCGCTGCCTGCTGCTCATGGCTCAGCCATATTCACCAGGGGAGAGACACAGTCGCTCACCACGGTCACCCTCGGCACCAAGCTTGATGAGAAAATGATTGACGAGGTGCTGAAGCGGGGTTCAGAGAAATTCACGCTTCACTATAACTTCCCGCCGTTTGCAACCGGTGAGGCCAAGCCGGCCCGCGGAACGAGCCGCAGGGAGATCGGACATGGGAACCTGGCTCACAGGGCACTTAA
>DATKUS010000272.1:0-9077 GCA_035530535.1 Bacteroidales bacterium | reverse complement strand
ACCCTGGTGGGATTGACAATTACCGTTTCCATGCCTCCCTGTGAATATTCCCTTACCAACTTTTCTGCAAGGCTCTTTGTCTTTTCATAATCATTGAAAAAGGGTATAGTCCGGACATAATCTTCGTCTATTGGGTCCTTTCCCGGAGAGGGCCCGATTACGGCCGCGGAGGAAGTGAATATAAACCTTCGTACTTCCGCTCTCTGTGATGCCTTAAGAATATTCTCCGTGCCCTGCATGTTGACCCTGAAGGGCACAGTCTTATCCTTTGACCATGGTTTTGCATAGGCCGCCATGTGAAACACCGTGTCACATCCGCTGACACCTGCTGCAAGAGCCTCTGTATCATCAAGATCACCAACGACTGAAGAAACTCCCTGCAAATGGGATAATTCCTGAAACTTTTGCGGTGACCTGACAAGGCACTTTATTGTGTGACCTTCTGCCGAGAGCCTCTCAGTAAGACGAAAACCTATAAATCCGTTTGCACCGGTGATAAAGCACTTCATGAAAAATCTAATACTATATCAAATGTATAAAGATTTAGAAATAACAAATCTTTTTACTGCAAAATTTGCTCCTTCTTCTCAGCGTAAAGGTCTTTTCTTGAAAGCAGTTGGTCAAGGTTTGCAAGGCCGTAGACAACTACTGCCGTAACCACTGACGTATGTTCCTGGTATTCCGGAATGCTTTTAGTATATGTATCCCGCTCGGTATGCCATATCTCTCCATAGTTACAATCATACCCTTTGGAATCCGGAGCGTCAAAACTGAGCGTAGGTACGCCATTCATGGCAAAATATGCATGGTCAGAACCACCTGCACTCGTCGGCCTTGTACGTGCAGGAGCTATGCGCTTGGTAAGTGTGAAGGGGAAGTCAGGATTGATACTGTTCAGCGGTTTGCATATTTTTTCAAGATCGTCATACATGGCCTCAGGTACTGTCAGTCCTGATGCGACAGTAGGACCTCCGTCACGATTAAAGTAATTTGATATTCCGGGCAGTTTCTCACTGTTTGATTCAACCCAGTGTTTCGAGCCCAGCAGGCCAAATTCCTCGCCTGCCCAGAGACATACGAGGATCGTCCGCTGAGGCTTACCTCCGGCAGCCATGATAAGGCGTGCTGCCTCCATGGCGGGAGTGATCCCTGATCCGTCATCTACACCACCGGTAGCTACATCGAAGGCATCAAGATGGCCGCCCATCATCACATATTCATCAGGATACTTTGTGCCGCGTATCACCCCGATGACATTGTGGTATTTCACCGGTCCCTGCTTGAAGTGATTCCGGATGTCAAACTCAAGGAGAAAATAACGGCGTTCTTTCACCATCTTTTCTATAATGGCATACTGATTCTCGTCGAGTTTTATATCGCATACCGTTGGCAGAGTCTCGAAAGTCATTTTGTCAAGGTTCTTGCGGTCATAGAGGGCCCTGATAGGCACTGTTGACGACTGTATGACGCCGAGTATTCCTGCCTCGCACATCTCGCGGTAGAATAAAGCCGGCTCTTCCTTCAGAGGCAGCATCTCCTTCTGCGGTTTATCACGGTTTGAATAGTTCTCTCTCATAATGTCACGGTTCAGTTTCGCTACCGAATCATTAAAAGGAATGATCTCTGCCCTGGCTGAGTCTGCTTTTGCGGAATAGTCAACAGGCCAACCGTTGTTTGTTCCTCCTATCAGTACCCATGCACCTTTCAGGGCTCCCTTCATGCGGTCAAACTCCTGCCTGCTTTTTGGTTCCATAAGGACATGGCCACGCTGAACGCCTTTTGTACCTGATGTGTATGAGGGTGTTGCAAAGTGCAGGTCCATGCCGTTCTCAGAGAGCATGCGGCCGAACCATGGTCCGCGGTTAAAACCTACCGGAACAGTTCCGGCTTCATCCATTATCACTTCCATTCCCCATTTGCGGAATTCGGAAGCGCACCACAGCGCTGCATTCTCATAGGCGTCGGAGCCGATCAGGCGTCCGCCGAACCGGTTTGTGATGACATCTAGATGCTGCATTGTGCGGTTGTCGGTCTTGCCCAGTTCGATAATATGTTCAACGACCTTCCCCTGCTGCGCCACAGCAGTGACGGTCATAACCATGAGCGCGACCAATGAAATAAGATTTCTTTTCATTTTTTTCGATTTTACTATTGATGATCAGACGGCAATTTACCCATAAACATGTGACACTGTACCATGCAAACATGTGTTATGCAGCTACCGGTCACTCTTCAACTCTTCAACCCTTCAACTTTTCAACTTTTCAACTATCTTTAACCTATGTACCAGAAAGACTACATCCTGCGAATGATAGAGATGCTCGGCGACTTGATTGCCGGCATTTTCGGGCTGGTGAGAAAGGGCGATTTCACGGCGGCGTCTGAAAAACTTGAACGTGTCTACTATGACATGTTAAAAGAGGATGCCGCTTTCTTCAGATCAATCCCTGCTGCGGATCTGACCCGTAAGCTGATGGAAGAGCACAACTACACCAACGGGCACCTGGAGATCCTGGCTGAGCTCTTCAATGCCGAGGCTGAGCTTGAACTTGCACAGGGCAAAAAGGCCGGATGCATTGAATATTCAGAAAAGGCGCTGCTGCTGTTTGAGTTTATTGACACAGCGCAGAAAACGCTGTCTGTAGAAAGGATTGATAAGATGGACGAGATCAGGGACAGGATTCTGAAATTCAAAGCCTGAATAATGAGGCGTGAGACCTGATTGGTGAGAAATTGAGACTTAAGATCTGAGCACCTATAAACCTATAAACCTATAAACCTATAAACTTTTCAACCTTTCAACCAGCATGGTCACACCTTTCCCTGCTCCTTCCCTGATAACTTCTACGTGATGATGTGAGGGAACAGATACCTGGTTCGGATCTACAAGATAAACCGGAGTCAATAACGGCACATAATGAATAAGTCCCGCTGCCGGATAAACAACAAGCGAGGTTCCTGCAACCACGAAAATATCAGCCTGTGAGGCTATGTCCGCAGCTGCTTCCATGGCCGGCACTGCTTCACCGAACCAGACAATGTGAGGTCTAAGCAATGAACCGTCCGGAGCCTTTTCACCAATGCATATATCGCGATAACCTATTTCAATTATCTGATGAGGATTAATGCTGCTGCGTGCCTGTGTCAGCATTCCATGAAGATGCAGAACTTCAGTGCTGCCTGCACGTTCATGGAGATTGTCAACGTTCTGGGTGATAATATGAACTTCATAATCTTTCTCCAGGGCTGCCAACCCTGTATGCCCGGCATTGGGTATTGCCTTTTCGAGCTGTCGGCGACGCTCATTGTAGAATCTTAATACTAGGTCAGGGTTATTATGCCAGGCTTCCGGCGTGGCGACCTCCTCAACACGGTATTCCTCCCACAGTCCATCGCTTTCGCGGAAGGTTTTTATACCGCTCTCGGCGCTCATGCCGGCACCGGTAAGTACTACAAGCTTTTTCATGATGTTAAAATAGTCAGAAATAAGGCAATAGGCAATAGGCAATAGGCAGAAGTCAAAAGAATATTTGTTTTATGTTTTAGATTGATTTAATTTTGTTACTGATTCATAGCATACAGCGAAAATTATTAACACCGCAGGCTAAATTTTCATGACTGCTTCAATGGAAGAAATTAGCAGGGCAGTGGTCAAAAGCCTGATGATAATTATCAGAGTCACCCTGATCCTGATTACTGTGGATGCCAGTTCACAGGAGCCATTGACCGTTCCTAAGATAGCCGGAGGAATAACATTCGACGGAGTGCCTTATGAAGAGATATGGAACTCGCTTCCGGCTTTGCCACTGGTAATGTTTATGCCTGTATTTGGGAACGAGCCGACTGAAACATCTGTGATTAAAATCGCTTATGATGATTATTATTTCTATGTTTCAGGCATATTTAACTTTAGAAATCCGGAGGATATTAGGGCTTTCAGCAAGAAAAGGGATTATGCTTTCCCTAAATGCGACTGGATAGGAGTACTAATTGATACTTTCAACGACAGGCAAAATGCCGTGATGTTCTGGACAAACCCCAACGGGTTACGTACTGAAGGAACGCTTCAGAATGATGTGGTGGACTCTAATAGTGATATGAATTTCAGCTGGAACACCTTCTGGGATGTGAAATCTTCAATAAATGAAAAGGGCTGGTCAACTGAATTAAGAATTCCATTTTCGAGCCTGAGATTCCAGGTAAAGGAAAATAAGACCCTTATGGGGTTAACGGTTGTGAATTACAGCCCTGCAAAATCTGAATGGGTGAGTTTCCCCTCTATTTCCCCGAATATTGCCAATGCATTATGGAAGCCATCAATGACGTCGCTGATAGAATTCAGTGGTCTTGAACCTGAAAAGCCAGTATATATAACTCCCTATATCACTGCGGGGATCGGCCAGGTAAATGAGCTTAACGGAGCAGGCACAGAATATAAAATTTCTTCGAAATTTAAATATGATGGGGGCTTCGATGCAAAGTACAGCATAACAAACAACCTGACTGTCGATCTTACTGTTAATACTGATTTTGCACAGGTTGAGGCAGACGACCAGAAAATAAACCTGACCCGCTACTCGCTGTACTTTCCTGAAAAGAGGGTCTTCTTCCAGGAAAAAGCTGATGTTTTTGATTTTTCCTTTCTCGGCGGCAACAACCTGTTCTACAGCCGGAGAATCGGACTGTATGAGGGTAATCCCGTCAGAATATACGGCGGTGTAAGAATGACAGGCAGAATTGATAAATGGGATATCGGCATACTCAACATGCAGACTGCTTCCTTTGAGGACAATCCGTCGGAGAACTTCGGGATATTCAGAACAAAAAGGAGTGTCTTCAATCAGAACTCATTTATTGGCGGAATGGCCACAACCAGGCTCGGAACCGACGGCAGTTACAATGTAGCTTACGGACTGGACGGGCAGTTCCGGGTGATCGGCGACGAATTTTTAACTGTCAAATGGGCTCAGACATTCGAACGCGATTCCGTAAACAGGGTTTTCGATATGTCACCTTCCCGGTTCCTGTTTGAATGGCAGCGTAGAAAGATTGAAGGATTTGGTTATGATTTCGTTTATACCTGGTCAGGCGACAGGTTTAATCCGGGTGTAGGGTTTGAAGTAAAAGACAATTACCAGGGAGCAAAGGCCATTTTGCAGAACGGTTGGTTGCCTCAGGGAGAGACATTCATCAGGTATCATTCAGTCTCGCTGACGGCCTACAATTTTTGGAATACGCTGACGGCTCTGCATGAGACTGCCTACGGATTGCTGAAATGGAATTTCGAAGCTAAAAAGGGCTTTTACGGGAACATTGCGGCCAATTGGTTTCTTGAAGATATTTATGACACCCTGTCTCTTGGGAATGAACAGGCTACAACTCCTCCCGGGAGGTATTCATTTACATATATCAGTGCGATGTACGGCACCTCGGGTGCTCATGCTCTTTCTTCTGAGTTCACTGCTGAGGCCGGCAGCTTCTACGACGGAAAGAAGTTCTCATTCTCAGCTAGTCCCTTACTCAGCATCGGCGCCGGGTTTGACCTTGGGCTGACTTATTACCTTGATTATGTAAATTTCTCCTCGAGGGATATGAGTTTCACCAATCACATCCTTGGTGTCAGGGGATTGCTGACGGTGACGACAAAAACTTCGCTGTCGGCATTTATCCAGTACAACACGGCTGTAAATAAGATAGTTACCAATTTGCGCTTCAGGTATAATCCGCATGAGGGCAATGATTTCTATTTAGTCTATGATGAAGGTATGAATACCCGCACATTCAGGGAATCCCCCAGGCTACCCTTCACTTCGGGCAGAACACTGCTTCTGAAGTACACATATACTTTCAGGCTCTGAGTGAAGGGGCGACTCGGAGGCTCTAGAAGTTCAGGGTATTGGATATTCGGTAATCAGTGAAATTTACCGAATACTGATTACTGAATACTGAATACCTGCAGACATCAAGGACCCAGAGGTTAAGCAATAGATAACATGGTTAGTTTTTTTTGTAACTTGTACAAAACTGTTGACTTTTGAAGCCCGTTGCTCTCATATTGCTACTCATGTCAGGCTGTCACTGCTCCAGTCAGAGGGATACCTATGAGGCAGACCGGCGGCGCATGGTTGAGACTCAGATAGTAGCACGCGGGATAACAGATGCCGCAACGCTGAGGGCAATGAGGACGGTCCCCCGCCACCTGTTTGTGCCACCGGAAGCAGCCAGAAATGCTTACACAGACGGCCCTGAACCAATTGGTTATGGACAAACTATCTCCCAGCCATTCATCGTTGCTTACATGACTGAGCTGGTCAGACCGGCAAAAGGAAAAACAGCACTTGAGATAGGCACCGGATCAGGATACCAGGCTGCCGTGCTGGCAGAGATAGTTGATACTGTATACACTATAGAGATTGTGAGGGAGCTGGCCACTGAAGCCGCAGCAAGACTCAGGATTCTCGGGTATCAAAATATTGTAGCAAAGTACGGCGACGGTTACAAAGGGTGGCCCGAGCATGGCCCGTTCGACATAATCATTGTCACTGCAGCGGCTGATCATATCCCCCAGCCTCTCAAGGACCAGCTTGCCGAAGGTGGAAGACTCGTCATGCCGGTAGGAAATCCCGCAACAGTACAGCAGCTTATCCTTCTTGTAAAAAGAAAGGGTAAGATCACCGAAACCCATCTTGAGCCTGTAAGGTTCGTACCGCTGAAAAGGCTGAGATAGAGATCAGAATTCGCTCTGCATTTATCATGGCAATATCGCTGTATTCTCACTGAAAATATTTATTTTTAGTAATCAGTTTGTCTCATCAAGAATTTAATGAATGGGCTATCTTACTGTCTTTGTAGCATTAATCATTTCACTGTCGTTCCGGTTTGCAGCCATTCCTGTGCCCCGGGATCAGGATATTGACACTGCATCGATAAACAGGCAGACACTTGAGGCATACATGACGGCCAGGAAGAATCCCGATCTTGCCATCAGGGAAGCTCACAGGGCATTATCTGCCTCACGTGAGATTGACTACAATAAGGGGATTGGTGATGCCAGCCTGGCCCTGGGTATGGCCTATTTTGCCAGTTATAATCCCGGCGACAGTGCCGCCTATTATAATTTCCAGGCACTTGACATATATAATGAAACAGGAGATATCACCGGCAAGGCCCGTGCATATTACTGCCTTGCCTATGTATACAGCCTGAAAGGCATGCTTGACGAATCGGAAAAGTACAGCAGGCTAAGTCTTGAAAATTTTGAAAAAGCCGGCGATAAAAGGGGCATTGCAAATTCACTGAGTGTCCTTACCTACCTGGCAAGGCAAAGGAGTGATTTTGAAGGTGCACTTGAAATGACCAACAGGGCAATTGAGATAGCCAGGTCAATAAACGACACGGTCCCCCTGGCGGATGCCCTTAATACACTGGGAAATATATATAAAGACAAGTTATTGTTCGACAGGGCCATTCAGTCCTATTTCGAAGCCCTGAAGCTCTGGGAGCATAAAAATGATTCTGCCGGACTCGCTATTGCTTATGGCTCTATTGGACTTATGTATTATTATCAGAAAGAATATGATAAAGCATTAGAGTATAATTTCAGAAAAGCTCCAATATCAGAACGGAAAGGCGACCTGTGGGAGCTGAGCAAATGCCTGAATAATATATCCCAGATATATGCTGCACGTAACCAGCATGATAGTTCAATCTATTACCTGAGAAAAAGTCTGTACCTGAATGAAAAAATGAACTACTCGTCAGGAATTGCTTCTGCATGTTCTAATATTGCAACAACCTATTTATTACAAGGTGAACTCGACTCGGCTAATCATTATATTTCAAAATCAGTAAATATAGCCAGGAGCTTAAAAGATTCAGAGCTGCCATCATATCTTACGACTCTCGGTCACGTTCAGAGGGTGAGGAAGAATTATGACGATGCCCTGCATAATGCCCGTAATGCTTATGAAATGGCTAAGGAACAAAATGTTCCAATTGTGATTTCTGCTGCAGCCAGCCTGATCAGTGATATTTACATTGAGACAGGAAGGAAAGACCTTGCTTTTGACTACATGAAAGAGTATTATATAACCAATGAAAAAATAAACCAGACAGAGGCAAAAAAGCAGCTGGCAGAGCTTCTCACCCGTTACGAAACAGAGAAGAAAGAACAGCAGATAAAAATACTTGAACAGACCAATCTATTGAAAGAAAACAGGATCCAACTCCAGCTTTTAATCATCGGGATAATGATCCTGATTGGCTTAATAATTATATCCTCAAGCTGGCTGTGGATAAGAAACAAGAATCTGCAGCTGCGACGAATGAATGAACAATTGCAGTTCTTCATTATCAGATTGGAGCAACAGGATAAAAAAACCGAACAAGAAGAATCCGCTCTTGAACCCGGTGAAATGTATAAAAAATGGGGACTGACAGAGAGGGAGAGTGAAATATTGTATTACCTCGGTATTGGATGTTCAAATACCATTATCGCAGAAAAATTATTTATATCAGATAATACTGTCAAATTCCATATCAAGAATATCTATCTCAAACTCGATGTAAAAAACCGGATCCAGGCACTTCTCAGATGCAAAAATGATCAATCCCTGATTGCCTGACACCTGTCAGGCCTTTCATTTCTGATTTCCGAATTTTATATTTCTTTTCTGATTTTAGTCAAAACTACCCGTTAGGGTAGGACGGCGCGTATCCTCTATTCCTAATTTTATAAGCACGGATGAGTTTTTCAAATGAAAAACCGGATGGTCATAACATCATTTGAAGAAAAGGTTATGCTTCTGCTGAAAGGAGGCCTTACCAATAACAGTATTGCAACAGTGTTGGGAAAATCACCCAATACTATAAAATACCATCTGAAAAAAATTTATAAAAAACTCGGCGTTGGAAACCGGGTAGAGGCAATTAATAAATACAGTGAATTAATACATTCAAAACGCTAAAATCATGAAAAGAGTAATGCCATTATTAATTATTTGCGCCTTCTTCTTTGGCGGCAACCTTATAGTGACAGCCCAGGTTAAGGACCCAGTAAAAAAAACTGAAAAAGAGGG
>DATKUS010000271.1:0-6856 GCA_035530535.1 Bacteroidales bacterium | reverse complement strand
TTCCGAAGATTTTGGTTTTCCTTAGTAAAGTTGACCTTGTTGATGATGAGGAGCTTATTGATCTCGTTGAGATGGAAATACGTGACCTTCTGAACTTCTACAAGTTTGACGGTGACAATGCTCCCGTTATCCGCGGTTCAGCACTTGGTGCGATGAACCACGAACCCAAATGGGAAGAAAAAGTCATGGAACTGATGGATGCCGTTGACGCGTACATTCCTATACCAAAGCGTGAGAATGAAAAACCGTTCCTCATGCCGGTAGAAGACGTATTCTCAATCACTGGCCGCGGTACCGTTGCAACAGGCCGTATTGAAACAGGTATTGTCCACACAGGTGATGAACTCGAGATAGTAGGTCTTGGAGCTGATAAACGCAAGTCGATCTGTACAGGCGTTGAAATGTTCCGCAAGATACTTGACCAGGGTGAAGCAGGTGACAACGTAGGTCTTCTCCTCCGTGGCGTTGACAAGAAAGAGATCAAAAGAGGTCAGGTCCTTGCCAAACCAGGTTCAATAACACCCCACACCAAGTTCACTGCTGAGGTCTATGTTCTTAAGAAAGAAGAAGGCGGACGTCATACTCCATTCCATCAGAAATATCGTCCCCAGTTCTATCTCAGAACTCTTGACATTACCGGTGAGATCACTCTCCCCGAAGGAACTGAAATGGTGATGCCGGGTGATAACGTAACAATAACCGTTGAGCTCATCTATCCTGTGGCTATCAATAAGAACCTCCGTTTTGCAATACGTGAAGGCGGTCGTACAGTTGGTGCCGGTCAGGTTGTTGACATCATTGAATAATTTAAATATAACAGGGGTTCCGCCTTTAAGGGCGGAAACCCTTTGTTAAACACGGGTGTAGCTCAGTTGGTAGAGCACTGGTCTCCAAAACCAGGTGTCGGGAGTTCGAGTCTCTCCTCCCGTGCTAAATCGAAGTTTGAAAAATGAATATATTTAACTATTTCAAAGAATCCTACAACGAGCTGATGCACAAGGTGACATGGCCTACATGGAGCGAGCTTCAGAACAGCGCCACGCTGGTAATGGTCACTTCTGTTATCCTTGCCCTGGTAATATGGGCAATGGACTTTTCGTTTGACAAGATCATGGGTTTTGTCTATAGTTTGTTGTATTAATATAACGGTCACAGATGAGTGAGAACGTTAAGAAGTGGTATGTACTCAGGGCTATCGGCGGCAAGGAGAAAAAGGTGAAAGAGTATCTCGAGAGTGAGATAACCCGTCTGAAGCTTCAGGATTACATAACACAGGTTCTGATACCTACGGAGAAGGTCTACCAGATACGTTCAGGGAAGAAGATCAGCAAAGAGCGGACCTTTTTTCCGGGATATGTCATTGTAGAAGCGGCTCTGGTGGGTGAGGTACCTCACATACTGCGTAACATCCCCAACGTGCTGGGTTTCCTCGGCACTCCTACGGGTGACCCGGTGCCTATCCGCAAAGCGGAGATAAACCGGATCCTGGGAAAAGTTGACGAGCTCGCAGCAAGTGAGGAAGAACTTAACATTCCGTTCTGTGTGGGCGAGACTGTGAAAGTTATCGATGGTCCCTTCAACAGCTTTGCTGGAGTTATTGAAGAGGTAAATGAAGAGAAGCGCAAGCTGAAAGTGATGGTCAAGATCTTCGGACGAAAGACCCCGCTTGAGCTGAGCTTCATGCAGGTAGAAAAAGAGAGTTAGAAATCAGGAAATTGACAGCCGTGAATTATAATGCTTCCTTAAGCGGCCGTCATGTTCTCGCTATAAACAATGCAAATTTTTAATTATGGCAAAAGAAATTGCTGGATTAATCAAATTACAGATTAAAGGCGGAGCAGCCAATCCATCTCCACCCGTAGGCCCTGCATTGGGCTCCAAAGGTGTGAATATCATGGAGTTTTGCAAACAGTTTAATGCCCGTACCCAGGACAAAGCTGGAAAGGTCATACCGGTTATCATAACCGTATATAAGGACAAATCATTTGAATTTGTCACCAAGACCCCTCCCGTTGCTGTCCAGATCATTGAAGCTTCTAAAATCAAGAAGGGTTCTGCGGAACCTAACAGGGAAAAAGTTGCTTCAATATCATGGAATCAGGTAAAGACTATTGCCGGGGATAAGATGCAGGATTTAAACTGCTTCACCCTCGAATCCGCGATGAGAATGGTGGCTGGTACTGCCAGAAGTATGGGTATCACCGTAAGTGGTGAATTCCCGGGTAAATAAACTAATAAGTGATTACAAAAAATGACTAAGCTTACCAAAAAACAGAAGTTTGCCCTCGATAAAATCGAGGTTGGCAGACTCTATACTTTGTCAGAAGCGGCAGCATTGGTTAAGGATATCACAACTACAAAGTTTGATGCCTCAGTCGATCTTGATGTCAGGCTGGGAATTGATCCCCGCAAATCGAACCAGATGGTTCGTGGCGTAGTTTCACTGCCTCATGGTACAGGTAAAGAGGTCAGGGTTCTTGCCCTGGTCACACCTGACAAAGAGGCCGAAGCGAAAGAGGCAGGAGCCGATTTCGTTGGTCTCGATGAGTGGGTTGAAAAGATCAAAGGCGGATGGACAGACATAGATGTGATTATAACCATGCCCTCAGTGATGGGTAAGATAGGTCAGTTGGGACGAATACTTGGTCCCCGTGGTCTCATGCCGAACCCAAAAAGCGGCACAGTCACCATGGAGATAGGTAAGGCTGTTAAGGAGGTGAAGCAGGGTAAAATCGACTTTAAAGTAGACAAAGCCGGTATTGTTCATGCTTCCATCGGAAAAGTATCCTTTGAACCTCATAAGATCATTGATAACGCTAAGGAGTTTCTCTTTATGATCAATAAACTGAAACCTGCCTCCGCTAAAGGAACATACATCAGAAGTATCTTCCTCTCAAGCACCATGAGCGCAGGTCTGAAGATTGATCCCAAGAGCCTTGATGTTTAATTGAAAGTTAAACCGTAGAGAGATTATGAGAAAAGAAGAAAAAGCCGATATCATCAACAGTCTGGCTACTACTCTAAAAGAGTACAGCCATTTCTACCTGACTGATACTGCACAGCTCAATGCTGCTGACACCAGTGACCTAAGAAGGAAGTGCTTTGAAAACCAGATTAAACTGGTTGTTGTAAAGAACACATTACTGAAGAGGGCATTGGAACAGGCAGGCCTGGATTGCGGAGAATTATTCCCCGTGCTGACAGGTGCAACTGCCGTGATGTTCTCGAATAACGGAAACTCTCCTGCAAAAATAATTAAGGAGTTCCGTAGATCGCATCCTAAACCACTTGTAAAAGGCGCTTATATAGAAGAGTCAGTTTACGTCGGTGAGAACCTCCTTGAGACCCTTGTGGCTCTCAAATCAAGGGAAGAACTCCTCGGTGAAATCATCTCTCTCCTGCAGTCGCCCGCGAAGAATGTTATCTCCGCACTACAATCAGGTGGTACAACAATTCATGGTGTTCTTGAAACACTGTCAAACAAGTAATTATTAAGTTAAATAAATTAAAATTTCTATAAAAATGGCAGATCTTAAGAAGTTTGCAGAAGAGTTAGTGAACTTAACAGTGAAAGAGGTTAACGAACTCGCAAAAATATTGAAAGATGAGTATGACATCGAACCCGCAGCAGCAGCAGTGGCCGTAGCAGCCCCTGCAGCAGCAGAAGCACCGGTGGCAGCTGAGAAAACCAGCTTTGATGTTATACTCAAGAGTGCAGGTGGCCAGAAGCTCCAGATCGTGAAACTTGTAAAAGACATTACAGGTCTCGGTCTTAAGGAAGCTAAAGCCGTTGTTGATGCCGCTCCCGGAGCAGTCAAAGAAGGTGTATCCAAGGAAGAGGCAGAAAGCCTTAAGAAACAATTGGAAGAATCAGGAGCTGAAGTTGAACTTAAATAAGTTATACCTGATTACCGGGTTATAGGTTTGGTCCCGAGATTTCGGGACTAAGCCTTTTTGTCATTTTAATATAAGTTCACTTAATCCTACCATAAATGTCCTCAAAAAATACCGAACGAGTCAGTTTCGCATCCAAGATAAATCAGCTTGAATACCCTGATTTTCTTGAGATTCAACTAAAATCTTTCGCTGAGTTTTTCCAGCTCGGCACGACACCCGAGAACAGGAGGAAAGAAAACCTTTACCATGTTTTCATGGAGAACTTCCCCATTACCGATACCAGGAATAACTTCGTACTTGAGTTTCTGGATTATTCTATTGACCCTCCGCGCTATACTATCGATGAGTGCATCGAGAGAGGCCTTACCTTCAGCGTTCCGCTGAAAGCCAAGCTGAAACTCTACTGCACTGATCCGGAGCATGAAGACTTTGACACTGTCATCCAGGATGTTTACCTGGGCGTCATACCCTACATGACCGAGCGTGGTACTTTCGTCATCAACGGCGCGGAGAGAGTGGTCGTCTCTCAGCTCCACAGGTCGCCGGGCGTATTCTTCGGACAGAGTGTCCACGCCAACGGCACCAAACTCTATTCCGCACGCATTATACCTTTCAAGGGATCATGGATAGAGTTCGCCACAGACATCAACAATGTGATGTATGCCTATATAGACAGGAAAAAGAAACTGCCTGTCACTACCCTTCTGAGAGCTATAGGCTTCGAGAGCGACAAGGATATTCTTGAGATCTTTAACCTTGCTGAAGAGCATAAGGTCTCCAAAGTAAATATCAAAAAACTTATCGGCCGTAAACTGGCAGCAAGAGTTCTGCGTACCTGGGTCGAGGACTTCGTTGACGAGGATACCGGTGAAGTGGTGTCAATTGAACGTAACGAGGTCGTACTCGACAGGGAGACGGTCATCGAGAATGAACATGTTGACCTGATAGTTGATTCAGGAGCCAAATCGATCCTCCTTCACCGTGAGGATTTCAGCCTCTCTGATTTTGCTATCATCTATAATACCCTGCAGAAAGATCCCTGCAACTCTGAGAAAGAGGCTGTGATTTATATATACCGTCAGCTCCGTAATGCCGAACCGCCTGATGAGGCAACGGCCCGCGATGTCATTGACAAGCTCTTCTTCTCAGACAAACGCTATGACCTTGGTGAGGTTGGACGCTACCGCATAAATCGCAAGCTCAATCTCAACATTGATATGAGCACCAAGATCCTGACCAGGGAAGATATCATTGCAATCATTGGTCATCTCATTCAGCTTATCAACTCCAAGACAGACGTTGATGATATTGACCACCTGAGCAACAGGAGGGTGCGCACCGTTGGTGAGCAGCTCTCAGCACAGTTCAGCGTGGGTCTCGCCCGTATGGCAAGAACCATTCGTGAGCGTATGAATGTAAGAGACAACGAGGTCTTTACTCCTGTTGATCTTATCAATTCCAAGACCCTTTCATCGGTTATAAACTCATTCTTCGGCACTAACCAGCTGTCACAGTTCATGGACCAGACCAATCCTCTGGCTGAGATGACTCACAAACGTCGTCTTTCAGCCCTTGGACCCGGCGGTCTCTCACGTGAGCGTGCAGGCTTCGAGGTGCGCGACGTGCACTATACTCACTACGGTCGTCTCTGTCCTATTGAGACGCCTGAAGGACCAAACATCGGTCTTATTTCTTCGCTCTGCGTATTTGCAAAAATTGACAAGCTGGGATTTATTGAGACACCTTATCGTGATGTCATCGAAGGCAAGGTGAACCTCTCTCCCGAGGGCGTCAAATGGCTCACTGCGGAAGACGAGGAGAATCTTACAATAGCCCAGGCCAATGCTCCGCTGAATGATGACGGGACATTTACAAACCCCAGGGCAAAATCAAGGCTTGGCGCTGACTACCCGTATGAGGAAGCGCATAAGGTGGACATGATGGATGTGGCTCCCAACCAGATTGCATCTATCGCTGCTTCACTGATACCTTTCCTTGAGCATGATGATGCCAACCGCGCGCTGATGGGTTCAAACATGATGCGCCAGGCTGTGCCGCTGGTCAGACCTGAGGCACCGCTGGTGGGAACAGGACTCGAGGGCCAGGTGATAAAGGATTCAAGGATCCTGATAGTTGCCGAAGGTGACGGCGTGGTTGAATATGTTGATGCTAAAGAAATCGTCATCCGATACAGCCGCACTGATGAGGAAAAATTTGTAAGCTTTGATGATGACGTCAAACGTTATAATCTTCCCAAATACCATAAAACCAACCAGAATACATGTATCAACCTTGTGCCTATTGTAAAGAAAGGTGAGAAAGTTGTTAAAGGACAGGCACTTACTGAAGGCTATGGAACTAAAAACGGCGAGCTCGCCCTTGGTCGTAACCTGAAAGTGGCATTCATGCCCTGGAAGGGTTACAACTTTGAAGATGCCATTGTAATAAGTGAGAAGGTTGTACAGGAAGATATCTTTACCTCCGTTCACATTGACGAGTATCTGCTTGAAGTACGTGATACCAAACGCGGTATGGAGGAACTTACCTCTGACATCCCCAATGTAAGCGAAGAAGCCACGAAGAACCTTGATGAGAACGGACTCATCCGCGTTGGCGCCCAGATAAGACCGGGTGACATACTTATAGGCAAGATCACGCCAAAAGGCGAGTCCGATCCTTCTCCTGAAGAAAAACTCCTAAGAGCTATCTTCGGCGATAAGGCCGGTGATGTGAAGGATGCTTCACTGAAAGCCGGTCCGTCACTTGAAGGCGTTGTGATTTCCAAGAAACTGTTCACCAGGGCTATTAAAGACCGCAAGGCCAAGGCAGCGGAGAAACCGCTGCTTGACAAGATTGATGGCGACTTTAACAGGGCGGTGGATGAACTTAAAGCGCGACTTGTTGACAAGCTCTTCATTCTTGTGAACGGCAAGACATCACAGGGTGTTAAGGATTATCT
>DATKUS010000270.1:0-19157 GCA_035530535.1 Bacteroidales bacterium | reverse complement strand
TACTACAAACTTTTTTTGTATTCTTTGTTAATTTACTTCTTCATTTACTACAATACTTTTATCAGACAATAATCTCTTAGCGTTTAATACGATAAGCCTCTCTTTTGTGACCCCCTTCAGGTATTCTTCACCGATACCTGTTATTGTCGGAGGAACGACCCGGATATCTTCGAGTTCAATATCCTGAGTACCGTGAACCACATCAGCCAGGATTCCGAACTCCATATGATCATCGTACAGGATTATTACCCTGTTCAAATCACCCAGTCCTTTTTCCGGAAGATTAAAGAATTTTTTAAGATCGACTACAGGAAGGATCTGTCCGCGTACATTGATAATGCCGAAAATATAAGAGGGTACCCCTGGTAACGGTGTGAAATCTCTTAGCGGATAGACTTCCCTCACGAAAACAGATTCAATGGCATAGGTTTCGGCCGCCAGTATAAACGCTATTACCCCTATAGTTGCAGAAGCTGCTTTTTTTTGCACGGGCTCCTGTGCCATGGCAATAGCGCGGTTTTTAAGCTTGATACGGATTTCTTTCTTCATTTCATTCATTCATGTGTTTGCATATTGGCAAAGATGATTTCCCTGATATACTTTACTGATAATCCATCTGATTCAGGCAGGATGTCGTCATTTGCACGCCCTTTTAATAAATCGAGTACATTTTTAAAATATCGTTTTGCATTCTTTGAATTTCCCTGCCGGATAAATAAGTTACCGAGTATAAAGTGTCCCATGACATAATCGGGGTCGATATAGATTCCCTGCTTAAGTGATGTGATAGCTTCAGATGTTTTATCCATCTCCTGAAGGATTGAGGCCCGCATGAAATAGAAACCCGGAGCGAGTTTTTCCGATGCAATTGCTTTATTGCAAAGAGAAAGCGCTTCAGAGAGATACCCCTGGTTGGCTAACAGGCGAATAGCGAATATCTTGTTGTTGTAGGATTCTTCCGGAGTTGTTTGATGTTGTTGAACGGGTTGAATGGGTTGAAGAGTTGAAGAGTTGAAGTCCGCCTTCGCTAAAGCTTCGGCGGATGAAAGTTGAAGACCTGCCTCTGCTAAAACTTTGGGAGACAAATGTCGAAGGTCTTCTCCTGTTAAAGGAAGGGAAGACAGAAGGGGGAAATCTTCCTTCGCTAAAGCTATGCCGGACAAGGGTTCCGGAATTTCAATTGAAGAAAAATCAAATGGTTGAATATATTCCTTCTTGGTTTTGCGGTACAAAACTGCACCCGGAAAATTAACCGGTGTATACATAGGGAAAACATGGGAAGAGAGTTCACTGGAAGAGACCACAAACCAACCATCTTCAGACAGGGATTGAAACAGGTTTTGAGAAATTTTGTTTACCCAATCACTGGTAAAATACATCAGAACATTCCTGCAGAAGATGATATCCATTTTATTCGCAATGGCAGAAAAAATGTTATCATCAATAAGGCTGCGGGGATAAAATGTTACCATATTCTTTATCTCAGGAATAATCTCAAACCTTCGATCCCCAAGATCATGAAAGTACCTTGTCTTTAACCAATCCGGAGTGTTACGAAACGACCATGGCCCATAAATACCCGTTGCGGCTTTGTCAAGCGCTTTCGAATTTATATCGGTAGCCAGAATACTAATATTCCAGTCCTTAATTTCCGGAATCGTTTTATGAAGCGCTATTGCAAGGGAGTATGGTTCTTCACCTGTGGAGCATCCTGCACTCCATATCCTGATGCTCCTGTCTCTTTTCTTTTTCGATTTTATAAGTTCCGGTAGTACAAAATCTGTTAATGCGATAAAAACCTTTGGTTCCCGCAAGAAATAGGTTTCAGAGATAGTAAGATGCGATGCCAGTATCTTTATTTGATCTTTGTTCAGTTCTGAAGACAAAAGCCATTGAATGAATCCATTCATGTTTTGAAATCCGAATTCCCTTGCTGTCAAAGCCAGGTTACGACCGAGTATAGCCCATCTCTCAACAGGGAAGTGCAATCCTATGCGAGCTGCGATCACTTCGCATACTTGCGATAACTCGCTATCTGTGAGATTACGATTCATTTGTTTTTCGTTTTCAGTGCTTGCCCAAGTTCTTTCTCCTCATCAAGACTGAGAAATTGTTCAAGATCATAAATAAGGATAAGTTCATTATCGACTTTTGCAATTCCTTTTAGGTGTTCTGCAAAAGGCAGGAATTTTCCCACCGGTTCCTGTTGTCCAGGTGCAAGGTCCCTTATACCGGTCACAGTATCTGCCAGAATTGCAACCTGTCTCTTCCCTGTATCAACGATTATTATCCGGTCGTCCGGATCAATTTCCTTTGCCTCCAGACCGAAACGTTTGCGGATATTGGCAACAGGAATAATCAGGCCCTGAACATTAATAATGCCAGAAATGATCTCCGGGGCTTTTGGCAAACGCCTTACTTCCACCGCATGTATAACTCTTACTACAGTATTTAAGGTAAGGGCATATTGCAGTTCATCGAGAGTGAAAACTACGATCTGTTCTGTCATTGTATGAATAGAATCGTTCATGTTATCCTCCTTTCTTATTATTTGCAAGTGATGAGATGACTTCCAACATCTTATCAATATCAGGGTTTTTATCAAAGAAGTAATCGGCACCTTCCGCAAGGCACCTATCCCTATATTGCTTATCAGTAGAATTTGTAACCATGCAAATTTTCATGTCTATTCCCTTCTCCCTGATCTTTTTAAGAACTTCGATGCCATTCATCTCCGGCATTCTTATATCAAGAATTACAAGGTCAGGTTTTATATCCCAAATAAGCTGCAATGCTTCCAATCCATTTGCAGCTTCACCGACTATTTCAACATTATTGATATCTTTCAGAAGATCTTTGATCCTTTCTCTGATTAAGGGCGAATCATCGGCTAATATTACTCTCAATTTTGAAGTTTTTACTTTTGCATCTATGGCTTTTATCTTATTCATAGAGAAGTACTTTATTAAGTTTCCAGTGCTATTCTTACTATCACAAACCCTCATTTTTTAGGGGTTTCAGACATCAAACGGACCACCTTTCACTGTCTCTTGTCCATTTTGATTAGCTAATTTACAAAATTAAAACCACATAAAAAACATTTTGTTCGCATAAATTGTTATGGATCAGCGTATTTTGCATGGCAGATGCAGTTTATAGAATCCCCGTAATTGATCAACTTACAAATACATTATGATTAAGATCAGGGAACCCACTAAAAGCAAAATGCCAATTTCTATCTAAGAGTTTTCCGACTAATTGCCCAAAACTAAATTTTTTTTCGTCATTAACATCTTCAGGAAAACAGAAGGATGTTTTATTAGATAACTCATATGATAAAATTGAGCTTCCTTTTTTAAACATTGTATTAATAAATCCTTTATTTATTAAATTATTGACAATATTTCGAAGCGACTTATTTAAAATAAAGTCATCCTGAAGATTGTTTTGAAGTATATCTAAAACATTATACTTGAGGCTTTTTGTTGGATCGTAATTCTGAGTCTTAGGAAGTTGATCTTTAAAATCAAAGTAAGAGCCAAATGTGGCAACAAACTTTTTATATCCATACGTTGGGTAGGGCATTTCCCCCCAATCATGCTCTTTTGGAATCATCCCTCTAAATGGTACAAGATTATGACATTAATTCCACATTCCTCTAAACTTGGCGGGACGGGCTGTAAGGCTCTTCCCGCAAACTTTGACCGTCATACTGATTGAGTAGTTAGTTGGAAATACCGGCAACAAAGGGACGGTCATGGTATTGTCATGGTATTATTATCATGCATTTTTAAATGTATTTTTGACATCAACTTGGAAGATTTGCTAAGTTCGTTTTTGATAGGCATTAAATTATTGAGCTTTTCAATTCTTTCTCCACGACAACCACATTCGGTTTTCATGTGGCCTATATTCACACCAACTGTCAGATCTGAAATGAAACATGTTATATGATATAGACGGCCAATTACCAAATAAATCACACTAGGGTCATGGAAGGTGGAGGCGGATTATCATTTGTTTTTTCTTAAACTCACACAACTATAGCGGTTTTTCGAATTTCATATAATACATCCTAAAAAAGTATATACATCGATGAAATAATTCGGATATTTAAGTATTTTCCAGCCGTGATAAGAGTTTTCTTGGGGTTCTAATATTCTATTAAGTTGTGCAAGATGATATTAGACGATGGACTTCACTCTGATTGTGGTGTATCCACTAAAATCTTCGAGTCGAAATATTTCCTGAATTAAGTTTCTTTCAACATTCATTTCAATGCTAAGACACCAAATCGCTGCAATTAAACTCTGAAATATGCATTATAGGTGCCTTTCCATCAACATTAATGTCACCTTACCGTATATAGCTTAAAAGAGGCGTCAAACACTGATGACTGCATATCTTTCATCAGGCGCACCAACTAACGTATTACTTCAATATGCTCACGTGCCGTTTGTAGGGTTGCCTGCTTATCAATACGGCTATTAGCTCTGTAAATCAGAGTTATTAGTTCAATAGTTTCCTTTTTTAAACTTTCGCCTACTGTATACTTTAATTCCTTGTTAAAATCTTTCGTAAAACGAAACATTTCAAGAAGCAAATCATATGTTGCCTTATATACTGGCAATTCATATAGTATTGTGCCATTTTTCAAAAATCTAACTTCGGGATAAATAAACAAATTGTCAAATAAATCTAATCTCGCAAACAACGAACAGAGAAACCAGCTTGCTCATCGCCGTAGCTTCTGCCTACATTGCTGAGATAGTTGTACATGTACCGACTGTAGGCATTAGATACTGAGTACTCCGTAGAACTCCACCAGTAATCCTCGTAGCCAACGTTGAGGAATGTACCATTGTAGAGACGGGAGCCACTCGGAAGAGCTGTAAAACCGCTGCTATTGTTACTGGCTTGGTCATTGCCAACAGTCCCAAGCGTTCCATATTCTGTCCAACCAGAAGTGGCTGCCATGGATTTGGCAATGTCGATTCCGCTGCCCTCATAACCATAACCATTGTTTGTAAGATAATCTGTTAATGTTGTCCACTCGTCATCAGTAGGTATATGCCAACCAGTTGGACATACATTTTTGCCCCCGTTACTTGCCACCTTCGTAGCCGCATTATTATCTACTGCATACCAGTTGTACAGTCTCCCATAGGTAGTTGAATTAGCAGGAGTATTACTGTAATCGCTATAAGCACCTGTGGTTAATGCTGCCCATGCAGTGTTATCAGTAACCAAGGGTATTGCTGTGCCATCATTGTATTTGGTGGTTTTTAGATTCTCTGACATCCAAACCTGCTTACCGATTTTGACAGCTTCATAAGTGTTTCCATCAACATCTGTTACGCCAAGTTCTGCTTGAAGTTGTAATATTTTATCCATTAAGGCATCAACATATGCTTTGTTTGCAGCGTCAGTAGCATTTACAGGAGTGATAACTGTGGTTGTTCCGCTAACAGTTAAACCAGTTAATGTACCAACTAATGTAATAGCAGGTTGTGCTGCAGTTGTAACTGTTCCTGCTGTTGTGGCTGTTGCTGCATTTCCAGTTGTATTTTGATTGAGTAGTGGGAAGTCCGTAAGTAATGCAGCACTTCCAGTTGGAGTCAGATAATCTGTTCCTGCCGTTGCTGCTGAAATAGTAGTACCATTGCTTTTTACAATACCATTTATCGCTTTCACTGTCGGGTCGGTTTCAGGATAGCTGGCAACAGTTTTTGCATGCAATGCATAAGGCACACTCAACAACTGGCTTGTACCTGTTATGGTGTAGCTTGTTCCACCTGTAGGGTCTGTTTCTGTTTTTATGAAATATGTGCCAGCAGACCAATTAATACCAGCAAACGTTCCTGTAACAGGTGTACCGTCACCAATTTCAATAGTTACAAGTCCGTTTGCATTGGATGTTGGAGTTTGAGTTTCTACGTACACAGGCGTTCCTGTAGCAGAACCTTGCAAAATGCTTATTTGCATTCCTGCGGCATGATTGGTTACCAATTGGTCGCTGCTATTTCTTATCACTGCCTGATAACTCATTTTCTGTGGACTTTGTGCCCATATAGTTGCAGTTAATAATACTGCAGCTATAATGGTAAATAATCTTTTCATAACTATTTAATTTTTAATGATTTTAAAAGTTTTTATTACTTTATTATTGTCTGTTACCTTCAAGAAATACACTGAAGGCTTGAGATTCTGCATTGAAATATTAGTCTCCTGACCTTCAACTTTATTGCTAAGTAAAATATTACCGTTAATATCATAAAGTTGATATCTGAGATTTTGAACTTCGTGGTTTTCTATTTTCAACCTAATGAAGTCTGTTGCAGGATTTGGATAAACCACAATTTCAAGCGAAATGTCTTTGGCTTCTTCAAGTCCTGTTATTACAGATATTTCATAAGGTTGTTGTACACCTTGCACTGAAGACCCATTTGTTCCTGTGTTTTTGGTGTAAACAATTTGTCCAATGGAATAACTCACTGTTCCGCTTCCCGAAGCATTACCGCCAGAGGTTGTTACGACTTGTTGTGCCTGTAGTCCTGTAAGTCCGATGCTTAACAAGAGTACTGCACTTAATTTTACTTTTTTGTTTAGCAATACTGTGAATAAATATTGTACCTTTTTCATGGTCTGGTAATATTATATACCCTATTTATATTAAGATTTAAAAAAAGGCGACACATTTATAACAGGCATTATTTTCTATTTTAAAAGCCTGAGATAAACCTTTTGTAAGCAGCAACTTACAATGTACAGAAAATGGCAAATAAAGATGTACAGTTTTCAGCAATTAAGGATGTCTGTTTTTCCTGGTTAAACGTACAAAAAAATCAAAGAACGTCAGTTTATTTTTACTGATTTTGTTTTTCAAAGATGGTTTTTCGGTTTTCCAGTCGATAACTTTTCCCGGAAAGCCTGATTACTTCACAATGATATAGTATTCTGTCCAGCAGGGCAGTGGCAATAACTTCATCATCCAGCAGCGGAGCAGATGGATATATTTGTCTATACTCCTCTGACTGTAATTCCGGGTCCGCATCTCCCGCAAGACCAATTCTTCTAATGATTTTTTTTCATTGTAGTATGATTATTAAGTGAATAATCATACAAACTACAAAATTCTAAGTAAATCTACCGACAGGTGTCGGTTTAGTTCAACTCATTTATATGTCAACATTAAGTAGACATATTTGGGCGCATAGAGAGTTTTAGTAACCCTGAGGGAGTATGTAAGTTTTAATAGTCTTTATATATCAGGTTATTCCTGCCGTGTAAATAATGCAAAGCCACGTCAGTCTCATAGGTATCCAAACAATCCCCGGAAAGGGAAACAATTGTTAAATAAACTTATCATGCAAAAAAATCCCTCAAACCCAGCCTTATATATAAGAACATATTATATAATTTTGATACCCGCACGCAGGGAAGAAAAAGTCCACAGCTAATTGTAAAATCAATAACGCCTGTGACCCGGAAACCATGCCTGAGACTTCTGCCTGAATGAAAAAATTCATCTTCCTCTTAACCTTGTCCCTCCTCTCCTCCGGGTTCGCCCGCTGTCAGACCGGCATCACCCCGGCAAAGGATTCCATATTCACTGACATCGTAAACCAGATCGCCCTCTTCCCACAGGAGAAATTATATCTTCATACTGATAAACCACTCTATATCTCCGGTGAGACTGTCTGGCTCAGAGCCTTCCTGGTTGACGCTGTCCTCCATAAACCATTGACAAACCAGTATGTTATTGTGGAGCTCATCAACCCCCTTGATTCAGTGGTGAACCGGATAAAAATAAGACCAGACAGGGGTGCCTTCAGCGGCTACATCCCGCTAAATGAAAACCTGCCTGAAGGCGACTACACACTTTACGCCTATACCGAATACATGCTGAACCTGGGTGAAGACTTCTTTTTTAAGAAAAATATCCGTATCCATAGTCCCCTTTCAGTAACGGTAAATAATAATGCCGTCTCCAGATTTGAAAAAGATGACAGGCTTACTGCCAAAGTGAGCCCGAAAGAGGACTTTGACGTGTCATTCTACCCTGAAGGGGGCTATCTGCCCGATGGCGTCCCCTGTATCGTTGCTTTTAAATCCCTGAATTCCGCCGGTATGCCGGAAAAGGTCACCGTTAAAATTGTTGACAGCAATGGCATTGAATATGGGCAGGTAGAAACAATACATGACGGCATGGGACTCTTTTCAATGGCATCAAAAACCGGAGAAAAATATTTCGCCGTCTGCACCAATGAACAGAACATTGAAAAGCGCTTTGAATTGCCGCAGGCACAGGCTGAACTCATCACTGACAGGCAGAACTACTCTTCCCGCCAGCAGGTCAACACCACTGTGAAAATTACCGACGCCAATGGAGTGCCACAGGAAGGATCGTTCTCAGTGTCGGTCACTGATGACAACGACATACAACCCGATTCGTCAACATCAATTATGACATCGCTATTATTGACCTCCGACCTGAAAGGGTATATTAACAATCCCGGTTACTATTTTCAGGGCGACCACCAGGAGGCTCTCGATCTGCTGATGCTGACAAACGGATGGCGGCGCTACAACATACCGGATGTCGTAAAGGGCAAATATGAAACCCCGCACATCCCTTTAAAATACGGAATGGAAGTAAAGAGAAGGGCCAGAAGTTTAATAAGGGGAAAGCCTGCGGCGGAAGCGCTGATAGGCATCTTTTCATGGGAGGCAGGGTATTATGAGGAGACAATAACAGACATTAACGGCCGCTTTCTCTTTAACGGATTTGAATTTCCTGACAGCTCCAAATTTATTGTCCAGGCACTGACCAAAAAGGGCAGCAACGGGGTGGAGCTATTGATTGATGCCGATGTCTTTCCCCGGTTGTCAGGACTGCCTCTCAACACTTCAGCCAGGATAGAAGACCCTAAAGAGGAGGAGCAGCTGAGTAAATATATTAACAAGGCTGACACAAAATATACCATTGAGAATGGCATGCGGACGGTATATATTGAAGAGGTGGTGATAAAGGCCAGGGCCCCTGAAAAGAAAGATTACCGGTTCTCTTACTATATGCCAAAATTAAGTCCTAATATACTGACGGCGGAACAGATAGAAGCTTATCAGCCCATGTATATTTCAGATATCTTAAAGTATATTCCTCATGTAGAGCTGGTGACTGATGAATTCGGAATGAGGAAGGTAAAGCTGGGGAGAACGAGCTACAGGCTGCCGGGCGGACCTGCCTACAACTATGCGGCACTGATCATTGATGATATCATAATTCATGATTATGATATTGATAATATAATTGATCCATCCGATATTGAAAGGATAGGGGTACTTCAGGGGGCCCAGGCCACACTCCTGGGATTCCAGAAGCCGGCAGAGTTTTACTCTCCGCGTTATGATACCCCGGAGCAATCTGATAACTGGCAGCCCGACCTGCGGACAACGATTTACTGGAACCCAAACATAGTGGTCTCATCCCCGGGTGAGGGAAACTTTGATTTTTATACTGCCGACTCAAAGACAACCTATACAATGATTATTGAGGGTGTTACTTCGGATGGTGCTGTTATTCAAAGCAGGGGAAAGATAACCCTGCTTCCCATGACTTCGTCTTCGGGAAGTCTCCGGTAATAGGCCGGGAAAATTAATTGCTCCGGGCACCGTGCTTAAATAAGCTACCACCCCGTCCCGATTTCATCGGGACACCCCTCCTAACCTAGGAGGGGAAATTTTGAGTCTTGCCATCCTCGTTGAGGAGGGGAAATTTTGAGTCTTGCCATCCTCGTTGAGGAGGGGAAATAACTGCCCTTTGCTCAATGCTAATTAAGCATCTCCGGCGGCCCACTTCTCTATCTCATGCCAGTTGCGGAAGTCTCCCTCCTGCCATACCCCGAAGAGAATATTCAACCTGAACTTGAGCTTGCCGCCCGAACCCGGCGGTAGAACCGGAACGACTGGCATAAGTCACAAGAATTCTTTTTTTCATATGAATTTTAAAGCTAGTATCCAAAGATGGCAAATGATATTGCCTACTGCCTTCTCTTTCGTATTTTTGTGCAAAACATTTCAATGGCAATACCAAGTTTCTTTAAACAGAATAAGCCGCGCGGATTCAACTATGCCCCCCGCCACTATGACCCTGTAAAGGAGGAGAGGGAGGCACGGCACAGGGCAATGGGGCTGGTGCAGGATGAGGAAGGAGGAGTGAGGAGTGAGGAGAGAGGAGAGAAAAAACCTCTTCAGGAAACCTTCAGGAGAACCATCATGAGAGGATCAATGAGGGGCTATTTCCGCCACGGCACAGAACGCACTCAAAAACATAACTCAATAAAACTCATCGTAATAATATTAATACTGGTGCTGGTTGCTTACCTGTACCTGCGCTTCTAATACTGCCATAACGATGAGAGATATTATCAAGCTTCTTCCCGACTCCGTGGCGAACCAGATCGCCGCCGGCGAGGTTATACAACGCCCCGCCTCCGTGCTGAAGGAGCTGGCTGAGAATGCTGTGGATTCCGGAGCAACAGACATCAGTGTAGTGATTCGCGACTCCGGCCGGACTCTTGTGCAGATCATTGACAACGGGACTGGTATGAGTGAGACTGACGCACGCCTGGCCTTTGAGAGACATGCCACCTCAAAAATAAACAGTGCTGACGACCTCTTCTCTATCACCACCAAAGGATTCCGCGGCGAAGCCCTCGCCTCCATTGCCGCCGTCTCAATGACCGAGCTGAAGACAAAGAGAGAGGAGGATGAAACAGGCACCCTGCTGATCATAAGCAACTCACGGGTGGAGAAACAGGAGCCGTGCACCTGCGCCACAGGCTCGGTATTCAGCGTTAAAAACCTCTTTTATAATGTGCCGGCACGCCGTAAGTTCCTCAAGACTGACAACACGGAATTCCGTCACATAATCACCGAGTTCCAGCGCATAACACTGGCACATCCGGAGATAAAATTCAGCCTGACCCATAATGACCAGGATATATACAGGCTCCCGGCGGGCAACCACAGGCAGCGTATCGTGGGCATCTTCGGCAAACAGTATAACCAGAACCTGGTCAATGTGGAGACCACCACCACCATCATCACCGTCACAGGCTTTGCGGGTAAGCCCGAGAATGCCCGCCGTACTCCCGGTGAACAGTTCTTCTTCATCAATAACAGGTTCATCCGCCATCCATACCTCCACCATGCCATGATGGAAGCTTACCAGGGCATCCTGCCCCCCGAGGCAGTGCCTGCCTACTTCATCTTCATGACTGCCGACCCTTCAACCATAGACGTTAACATCCATCCTACAAAGACAGAGGTCAAGTTCGAGGACGAGAGGTCCGTATGGCAGATACTTCTGGCTTCTGTGCGTGAGGCACTGGGCCGTTTTAACGTGGTGCCCTCAATGGACTTCGGTCCCGAGGGCGCGGTGGAGATACCTGTCATCACCGGCGGAATGTCTATGCCGCAGACCCCGCAGATAGAGGTTGACAATACCTTCAACCCGTTCAATAACAACGGGTATGACAGGTCGAAAACAACATACGAGGGACACGGTGAAAGGGAAGATCTCAAGAACTGGGAATCACTGTTCACCATGACGGCACGCAGCAGCGAAGGACCCGAAAACGGTGCCCATGGTGAAGGAGAAGGAAACAGAAGACGTTTTTTCCAGGTTAAGAACAGGTATATCATGTGCCCTGTGATATCAGGCATCATGATGATAGACCAGCGGAGGGCACATGAGAGGGTACTGTATGAAAAGTTCCTCGCCTCACTGGGCGACGGCCCCGCACCGGTGCAGGTATCAATGTTCCCCGTTGTGGCGGAACTTAATCCCGGTGATATTGTTATTCTCAATGAAATAGCCGAACAGGTAAAGGTGCTGGGACTTGATGTGGAGACAGGGAAAAACAATACTGTGACCGTAAAGGGTCATCCGGCTGACAGTCGCAATGCAAACCCCCTTGAGATGCTTGAGATGGTGATCGCAGAGTATAAACGTACACTGGGAGACCCTTCTGTTGGAGCACGCGAGAGGGTGGCACTGTCAATGGCAAAGGCCGCAGCTATACCCTACGGGCTGGCACTGACACAGACTGAGATGGAAGAGCTGTTTGACATGCTCTTTGCATGTAGCCTTCCAGGTTATTCACCTTCAGGCCGCACAGTGATGAACATCATCACCCTCGAGGAACTTGACAGACGGTTCAGCTGATTTTCAGAATGTTTAACTAAATTTGCCAACTTAATACAAACAGGTTAAAATCAAAAGATGAACAGAGGATTTGCAGGACTGCCCCCGGTTGTGAAGAACCTTATATTACTGAATGCCATTATGTTGGTTCTCATGTACATACTGAAGGCGGTATGGGGAACTGACCTTAACAGTATTCTTGGGCTCTATTATCCCAGGTCTGACTATTTCAAATCTTACCAGGTGGTGACGCATATGTTCATGCACGGTGGATTTGTACATCTTCTTTTTAACATGTTCGCTTTATATATGTTTGGCGGCGTCCTGGAGCAGGTATGGGGTCCGAAGCGCTTCTTCATCTATTACATAATCACCGGTCTTGGTGCAGCGTTTACGCATGAGCTGGTACAGGGACTTCAGTATCACAAAGCCCTGACGGCACTGGCACCCGAGCAACTGCAATATGTCTATGACTCCGGCATGGAGATCATCCGCCAGGGCAAGAATTTTTCCGATCCCATGATGGCAAAGCTTAACCTGATACTTAATATACCCACCGTGGGAGCATCAGGGGCTGTCTTCGGGGTGCTGCTGGCCTTCGGGGTCCTCTTTCCCAATACCCAGCTGATGCTTCTCTTCCCTCCCATCCCTATAAAGGCAAAATACTTTGTCATGGGCTACGGCGCCATCGAGCTTTACCTTGCAGTGACCAGCCCGGGCAGTAACATTGCACATGCTGCACATCTGGGAGGGATGATCTTCGGCTACCTCCTGATAAGATACTGGCGTAAGACAACCAAAACACTCTATTGATGGGCATAGGAGAAGAGATAAAATCATCATTTAAACACGGCACAAGCCTCACCAGGCTCATCTATGTCAATGCAGGCATCTTTCTGATCATCAAGATCCTGGAGATGATCGGCGTGCTGGCCTCGAAGCCTGAGATGGCATCTTCGGTGATCAGCTTCCTTGCTATTCCTGCCGCCATGCCGACACTGCTTGCCAGGCCATGGACGTTAATTACTTACATGTTCGTGCATCAGGGCTTTATTCACCTGTTGTTCAATATGTTATGGCTCTGGTGGTTCGGAAGGATATTCCTGGCATACCTCGACCAGCGCAAGTTGGTAGCTGTCTACTTCCTGGGAGGCATAACTGGCGGCTTGCTTTATGTCGCTGTCTTTAACATCTTCCCTGCCTTTGCAGGAGCGGTTAACGTATCAATTGCCCTCGGCGCCTCGGCTTCGGTAATGGCAATGGTCATCACCACCGCCGTTTACCTGCCGGAGATGGAACTGCATCTCCTCTTTATCGGAAGGATAAAGCTCAAGTACCTTGCCCTGATCACCTTTCTTATCACATCGGTCTTCGACTTTTCAGTAAACACCGGAGGCAAGATTGCACATATAGGTGGTGCGCTGCTGGGGCTGGCTTATGGGTACGGACTGAAGAACGGCACAGATATTGGTGCATGGTTCAGCAAAACGATAGATTTCTTCGTTATGCTTTTCAAGCCAGGAAGCAAGCTGAAGGTGACCTATAAGAAGCCTCGCAATGATATTGAATACAACACTGAGAGGACTGAACGGCAGAAAGCCATAGACCATATACTGGACAAGATCTCAAAGGGCGGATATGAAAGTCTCACCAGAGAAGAAAAAGACATCCTTTTCAGAGAGAGTCAGAAGAAAATCTGAGGGTATCAGACGCTTTGTGCGCAACACCCTCCTGGCAGTGAATATCACTCTCGTGGCTGCCCTGTTCCTGGCATACCTGTCTGTCTATATTAACCCCACAGTCACAGCCGTCCCTGCTCTCTTCGGTCTTTCATACCCCTATATTGTGGCTGCCAACATAGTGATGGTGGTCCTCTGGGCCGCAAAGAGAAACTGGTTCGCCCTTATCTCTGTGGCGGCAATTCTCCTGGGTACGGGTTATATCCATAACTTTATAAGGTTCCGCAATCACGGTGTTGAAGAGCATCATGACCTGAAGCTGATGAGCTACAATATCAGGCTGTTTAATTTTTACGAGGAGAACGAAAAGAACTCGCATAAGCGGATGCTTCAGCTTCTTAAGAATGAAGACCCTGGTATCCTCTGCCTGCAGGAGTATTTTGTCAAGGGTAGTCCTGCCGCCGGCGAGCAGAGCCTCAGGGAAGGACTCGGAGGGAGGCTTTACACGCATTTTAAACTGATAAAAAGCGGCAGTGAGAGCCATTACGGGATAGCAACCATAACAAGATATCCGATCATCAACAGGGGAGATATTATGCACCCGGGATCATCAAGCCTCACCATCTTCACCGATATAGTTGCCAATGCTGACACTTTCCGCATTTACAACAATCACCTGCAGTCGTTCAGGCTCAAGAAGGTTGAAGGCACCCTGCTCAGTGAGATCACCGGGGAGGTGCAGGCCGGATCTGTTGGCGAGATAAAGAACATCTTCAAAAGCCTTATGCGGGGCTTTGCCAGCAGGGCTGTACAGGTAGCGCGTGTCAGAAAACATATTGAGACGTCGCCATACCCGGTGATAGTGGCAGGCGACTTCAATGACACTCCCGTATCATACACATACCACAAGATGAGACGCGGGCTGAAAGATGCCTTTGTGGAGGCGGGCTACGGCGCAGGGTTTACCTACAAGGGTAAGTACCCTCCCAACAGGATCGATTTTGTGCTTTATACCGACGGGATTAAATGTATTGACTTTGATATTGTAAAAGTCAGGTATTCAGATCATTATCCCATCATCACCTATTTCAGACGGGTTGACTGAAAGGCAGCTTTTTCATATCCACATTACCGCCGGAGATTATTATGCCGACATTCTTGCCGGTAAAAAGAGCTTTGTTGTCAAGCACCGCTGCCAGGGCGGTGGCCGATGACGGCTCAATGACGATCTTCATTCTCTCCCACACGAGCAGCATGGCATTTATTATTGACTCTTCGCTGACGGTAAGTATGTCGTCAACCTTCTCCCTGATCACAGTGAATGTTCTCTCGCAGAGCGATGTGAGCAGTCCGTCTGCAATTGTCTGAGGCTTCAGTGCAGGCTGTATCACCCCCGAATGTAATGATCTCCGGGCGTCATCCGCCAGTACCGGTTCAGCGCCGTAAATACGGATGGTGGGGTTGAGATGGCGGGCGGTGATGGCGGTGCCGCTGAGGAGGCCGCCGCCGCCAACAGGAGCGATGATGGCATCGAGAGCAGGCTGTTCTGTCATCAGCTCCAGGGCTGCGGTGCCCTGGCCTGCAATGATATAAAAGTTATCATAGGGATGCACCAGCGTGGCCCCTTCACGGTCTATGATCGCGGCGGCGGCGGCCTCCCTGGCCTCCAGGGTGGGCTCACAGTAGGTGATGATTGCACCATAGCCGGCAACGGCCCTCTTCTTCACCTCCGGGGCTGACGACGGCATGACGATGAAGGCCTTCACACCCCTCGACACGGCAGCATAAGCCAGCGCCGCAGCATGATTGCCCGAGGAGTGAGTCACCACACCCCTGCGGCGCTGATCGTCACTGAGATTGATGACCGCATTGGTGGCACCACGGAACTTGAAAGCCCCTATCTTCTGAAAGTTCTCGCACTTGAAAAAGAGACGCCCACCGCTGAGAGCATCCATCTGCCGTGAGGTAAGCACCGGCGTGCGGTGTATGAATGGCGCAACAGCCACCGAGGCAGCCAGCACCTCCTCAAATCCGGGTATAAACATTTACTTGTAGATTAGTTATTTTTTTTCGATACTTCTCAGTTAACAGGTCTGAACATGACATCATAAAATTACATAATAAGTCAGACAAGCGAGGTGTGTAAGTGAATATCAAACATTGTTTGAGGGCATAAAAAAAGAGAGCCGTCCCCGGTTCTCTTTTTTCTTATTTCAGTAATCAGCATTAATTAAATATGCTCCAGGTCACTGTCAGTCCCGCCATCACCACGGAGACCATTGACATGAGCTTGATGAGGATATTGAGTGAAGGCCCTGATGTGTCTTTGAAAGGATCTCCAACAGTATCACCTACCACGCCGGCCTTATGTGCTGAGCTGCCTTTGCCGCCGTAGTTGCCTTTCTCAATGAATTTCTTGGCATTGTCCCATGCGCCGCCGGCATTGTTAAGCATGCTTGCCAGGGTAAATCCTGCCGTCATGCCGCCTATGAGAAGTCCTACCACGCCCGGCACACCCAGTGTCAGTCCGATGGCAAGAGGTACAGCTATTGCCAGCAATGAAGGAAGGAGCATTTCGCGCTGTGCACCTTTTGTGGATATAGCCACGCATTTTGCATATTCAGGTTTGCCTGTACCCTCCATAATACCGGGGATCTCACGGAACTGGCGTCTGACCTCATCAACCATGCTGCCTGCAGCGCGTCCCACGGCTTTCATGGAAAGGGCGCTGAAAAGGAATGCCATCATGGCACCTATGAAAATTCCTCCCAGCAACATCGGGTTGAAGACGGAGAGATCATAGGCATTCACAAAGTCATTTATATGAGCGCTATTTACACTTACAGCTGTCATGCCGTCAGGGATGGCTGCAGGAATTGTGCTCTTGTAAAACAGCACATCACCTATCTGTTTAAAACCTTCAGCTGATTCATCGGCAAGACGACCGAGCCACAGTTTTACCTCTTCCATATATGCTGCCACCAGTGCCATGGCTGTCAGGGCGGCAGAGCCTATGGCAAAGCCTTTTCCTGTTGCGGCAGTGGTGTTTCCAAGCATATCGAGGGCATCAGTACGTTCACGAACCTCTTTGGGGAGATGAGACATCTCGGCGTTACCGCCGGCATTATCTGCAATTGGACCGAAAGCATCGGTAGCAAGAGTGATACCCAGGGTTGAAAGCATGCCTACAGCGGCAAAGCCTATGCCATAGACGCCACTCGGGAAGCTGGTGAAACCACCGGCAAAACCGTAGGCACCAATAATAGCTGCGGAGATTGTAAGCACAGGGACCCATGATGACATCATTCCAACTGCCATACCTTCAATGATGGTGGTGGCAGGACCCTGCTGGGTCTGTTTGGCGATGCCCCTGGTGGGACCGTATTCGTCTGAAGTGAAATATTCTGTTGACTGGCCAATGATCACACCGGCAGAAAGACCTGCCACAACAGCTCCGAAGACACCCCAGGTTATCCATCCGGAGAAGGCCATAGCGGCTAAGGCAATAAGTATCAGTGCTGAGCTGCCGCCCGTTCCGAGCAACAGGGCATTAAGCAGGTTCTTCTGTGTGGCTGTCTCCTTGGTCCTGACCATATAAACACCTGCTATTGAGAGCAGAATGCCTATTGCTGCCACTATCATGGGAGCAATTACCGCTTTCATCTGATCTCCTGAAGTGAGTGCCGGCAGTGCTGCTCCAAGTGCCGCAGTGGCCAGTATTGACCCGGCATAAGACTCATAGAGGTCGGCACCCATGCCGGCCACATCGCCAACATTGTCACCAACGTTGTCTGCTATTGTTGCAGGGTTGCGGGGATCATCCTCAGGGATGTTGGCTTCAACTTTGCCGACAAGGTCGGCGCCCACATCAGCTGCCTTGGTGAAGATACCACCACCGACACGTGCAAAGAGAGCCTGTGTTGAAGCACCCATACCGAATGTAAGCATGGTGGCAGTGATCTCAATCATCTTCTGATGATCATCAGTGCCCATCTGCACGAATGTCAGGCCGAGCCATTTAAGGCCTTCTGCCATATGATCAGGAGTAAAGATCACATTGTTGAGAAGAATGAACCATAATGCTATGTCAAGCAGTCCGAACCCTACCACAACAAGTCCCATTACAGCACCGCTGCGGAATGCAACCTGCAACCCCTTGTTCAGAGAAACGGAAGCTCCCTGGGCTGTTCTGGAAGATGCATGTGTTGCGGTCTTCATGCCAAGGAATCCGCAAAGCCCGGAGAAGAACCCTCCGGTAAGAAATGCAACAGGAACGAACGGGTTCTGTACCCCGATGTATGCCAGAATTGTTAGCAGAATAACCAGGATAATAAAAACTTTCCCGACAACCTTATACTGGCTTTTAAGATAGGCCATGGCACCCTCTCTGACGTATTGAGCGATCTCCTGCATACGGTCATTACCTGCCGGAGCTTTCATCATCCCGCGGTAGAAGATCCATGCAAAGAGAAGAGCCAGCACCGCAGAAACAGGCGCTATCCAGAACAAACTACTGATCATAATCTTAGGTTTTTAAAGTTTGAGGTACAAATCTAATCAGATTT
Source organism: Bacteroidales bacterium (assembly GCA_035530535.1). Taxonomy (GTDB): domain Bacteria; phylum Bacteroidota; class Bacteroidia; order Bacteroidales; family VadinHA17; genus SR-FBR-E99. The sequence goes on along the minus strand of DATKUS010000270.1, from coordinate 702 downwards.
TTTTCAAAACCTAACGAGCCTTTAATGGAATAAAAAAAGAACCGGGGAAGTTATCAACCACCCCGGAATTCTGTCATTCAGTCACATTAATGACTACTCTTTGTTCTTTACATATTTGTCAAGCCACTTCAGATACTCCCAGTGCATGTGAAGTATTGATTCACGGGCTGCATAGCCGTGAGCCTCAGCCGGAAGCAGTACGAGCCTTGTTGTTGCCCCTGCACCCTTCAGCGCTGCATAGTATCTCTCGCTCTGTATCGGGAAGGTACCCTGATTATCATCGGCAATGCCATGGATCAGCAACAGAGGATCTTTTACCTTGGTGGCGTGAAAGAAGGGAGACATATCCATATACAGCTCGGGGGCCTCCCATAAGCTGCGCCGTTCACTCTGGAAACCGAAAGGTGTCAGAGTGCGGTTGTAAGCCCCGCTCCTGGCAATCCCTGCTGCAAAAAGCCTGGTGTGTGACAACAGGTGGGCTGTCATGAAAGCACCGTAGGAATGACCGCTGACAGCAACACGCGCCGGATCAGTAACCCCCATCTCAACGGCCTTGTTGACAGCAGCCTCTGCATCAGCAACAAGCTGCTCAATAAAAGTATCATTGGGCTCCTTGCCATCGGCTCCCACAATCGGGAATGCCGCATCATTAAGGACTGCATAACCCTGTGTCACATAGATAAGCACTGAAGAAGGACTTAT
>DATKUS010000269.1:0-2863 GCA_035530535.1 Bacteroidales bacterium | reverse complement strand
TAATCCGGGTGATGTTGTGATCCCTGTCTCTGACTGTTTTGCTGATATGGGTGTTGATGATAATGGCACCTTTGTGACCATCTTCAGGGCTAACCTTGCTGACCCCGATGCATGGCCTTTCACCTGCGGCAGAATTGTGTGCAGTAACAAATGGTCAGAAGCCGCCTGTACCCTTTATCCTGCCGTCACTGCAGCCACCGTCAACATGGCTTCAGGGTCACAGCCTGTCATTGATCGTATCCGCAAGGAATGGACCCCGGATATTGAGACCATGGAGGGCGCCTGGTTTGCCTATACATGTTCAATGCACAAGAAAGATTACCTGTCAGTAAGAGCAGTCTCAAACATGGTTGAGACCCGTAACCTCAGTAAGTGGGATATTCCTCTCGCCCTTGATAAGCTGGACACTGCTGTTACCGGCATACTGAACATCATAAGGTCATTATGAAACTTACACTGGGATTTTCACCGTGCCCCAATGACACCTTCATCTTTGAAGCCATGGTGCACCAGAGGATTGATACCGAGGGCATTGAATACGACTGGTTTCTTGCCGATGTGGAGGAGCTTAACCACAGGGCCCTGCAGGCTGCTGTTGACATCACCAAAATGAGCTACCATGCTTATGCCTATGCTGCAAAGAATTACCTGTTGCTCGACTCAGGCAGTGCCCTGGGCCGTAAGAACGGTCCGCTGGTTGTGAGTAGCCGCAAAATATACCCTGATGAGCTGAATGAAGCCACCATAGCCATTCCGGGTTTCTACACAACTGCCAACCTGCTCTTCAGTATCTTCTGGCCCGGGGCCGTGAAAAAGCGTGAATATCTTTTTTCGGATATACCGGAGGCGGTACTCTCGGGCGAGGCTGACGCCGGGCTGATAATTCATGAAACCCGTTTTACATATAAATCTATGGGACTGCAGAAAGTGGCTGATACCGGCGAATACTGGGAAGAGATGACCGGCATGCCAATACCCCTGGGAGGAATAGTCATCAGCAGGAGTGTGCCTGAAGATACGGCACTGAAGGTCAGCAGGACCATCAGGAGAAGCCTTGAATATGCAAATGCCAACCCCGCTGCTTCCTTCGATTTTATTAAAAAGAACGCACAGGAGGTAGGCACAGACGTGATGAATGAACATATCAGCCTGTTTGTGAACAGGTATACACTGTCACTGGGAGAGGAGGGGCGCGAGGCTGTTGAAAGGCTGTTTTCGGTGGCTGCAGAGAAAAAGGTCATCTCTCCTCTGCCGGAACGTATTTTCCTCATTAGTTAATACTGATGTAATCCGAGGGACCTTTTTATATATCTTTGTGCAAAATTTCCAGCATGAATATCAATCAACTTGTAGAGAAGACAAGGACGTACCGCAGGTTTGACAGCAATCACGAGATCGATACTGATACGCTTGTCACTCTGGTGAATCTTGCAAGGCTTTCTGCCTCAGGGGCTAACAGACAGCCTCTGAAATATATCCTGGTTAATGATCCGGAAAAGCGCAAGACAGTCTATGAATGCCTGGCATGGGCAGGTTACTTCACAACCTGGGAGGGGCCGGAGCCATCAGAGAGACCTACGGGCTACATTATTGTCCTTGGCGATAAAGAGATATCTGACACCTTCGGCATTGACCCCGGCATAGCTTCCCAGAGCATCATGCTCGGAGCCACTTCCTTAGGACTGGGAGGATGCATCATCGCCTCGGTGAAAAAAGAGAAGCTGAGGGCTGCCATGAAGATTCCTGCGCAGTATGATGTGCTCCTTGTGCTTGCGCTGGGTAAACCTGTTGAACAGGTTGTCATTGAGACAATTCAGAAGAACGATGTTAAGTACTGGAGGGATGAGAACCAGATTCATCATGTGCCCAAGAGAACCCTTGACGAGATCATCCTGCAGAAGTAGGCTTGTTTCGTTTTTTCATTTTTTTCATTTCGCTTTATTTATCATTGTACCTCTGCAGCTGACGGGCCAGGAGACTATACCCATACTCTTTCACGGCGTCATCCTCGACGCGGGAACGCAGCAGCCCCTTGGAGGCGCACACTACATCAACATGCATAAGTCTGCCGGTGCGGCTGACGACAGGGGACAGGTCTCTTTCTTTGCACGCCCTCATGATACCATTACTTTCACCAGCGTTGGCTATAAAGATTTCATAATGGTCATCAGTGACACCCTCTTTGCCAGGGAGTACACAGCTGGCATTTTCATGAGTTCCGATACTCTCATGATAGAGGCTGTGATAGTCGTACCCCGCCTGGGCAATCTTAAAGCTGAGATCATGGCTGACAGGACGCCAGTGGACCAGGACATGATCAACGCTGCCAACAACCTTAAATTATCAGCATACCAGGGACTTGCCGGTGCAAACAAGCTGGGAGACCCTTCTACGAATTACGAGTTGCTGAGACAGAAACAGCGCATTGAAGCATATGAAAAGGGAGGTATTCCCACTGACAAAATGCTGGGACTGAGCCCCTTATTAATCATCCCCGTCATTTATGTCCTGGCAAAGGGCTTCCCAGGGGATCCGCAGCCTCCTGCTCCTTATATCTCCTCGCGCGAACTGCAGCAGATACGCGCACTCCATGACTCCCTGGTCTACCGCAAAAAATAAAAACCCGGAGATCATCACCCCCGGGCCACTTTAACCTTTAACCTTTATCCTTTATCCTTTAACCTTTATCCTTTAACCTTTAACCTTTATCCTTTATAAAAGATCGCTTTTATGATGTGACTTGCCATCTTCGGGTTTTCCTTCAGCCTGCGTGTGGAGTAGCCAAACCACTTTTTGCCAAAGGGAACATATACTCTCATAGAATGACCCTTATCAACTATGCTCTTACGCAGAGCCGGGGTGA
>DATKUS010000268.1:0-13000 GCA_035530535.1 Bacteroidales bacterium | reverse complement strand
CAGCCATGATCTGCAGGGAGATATTGATATAGGATTGAGCAGAAGTACAGACAATGGGAACACATGGGAGCCGATGAGGATTGTACTTGATATGGGTGAATGGGGTGGCCTGCCTCAGACTTACAACGGTGTCAGTGATGCCTGCATAATTGTGGACAGGAACTCAGATAAAATCTTCATTGCCGGGTACTGGATGCACGGTCTTCATGACCAGGAAACGGGTAAATGGATCGAAGGCCTGACAGCAGATAATGATGCCTGGAAATACCAGCAGGAAAGAAAATATTCCGGACCGGGATTTGATCCCCGGCAGACCGGCCAGTTTCTGGTCTCAATAAGTAATGACGATGGTCAGACCTGGAGTGAACCCGTCAATCTTACAAGGATGTGCAAGAAGGAGGAATGGGATCTTTGGGCTGTGGCTCCGGGCAGGGGAATAACGCTTGATGATGGCACTCTTGTCTTTCCTTCCCAGGGAAGGGATGAAAAGCAAAGAGGATTCTCAAATATTACTTATAGCGTTGACGGGGGAGCTTCATGGAAAACCAGTCAGCCTGCATATTACGGAACCAATGAGTGTGCTGTATCTCAGTTAAGTGACGGAGCAGTAATGCTGAACATGAAATTTGGCAGAAACAGGGAGATGCGGGGAACACAGAATGGCCGTGCAGTTGCAACAACAACAGACCTGGGTGAAACCTGGACTGAACATGCCACTTCACGAAATACCCTCAGAGAACCTGCCTGCATGGGCTCTCTCCACCGTCATGTTTACACGGAAGACGGGATTACCAGATCGATATTGCTGTTCTCCAATCCAGATGTTGACCATAACCCCAGGCGAAGAACCACTGTCAAGGTAAGCTTTGATGACGGAATGACATGGCCGGAAAAATACTGGTTACTGCTTGATGAATGGTATAACCGTGGCTATTCCTGCCTTACTTCCATTGATGAGAAAACCATTGGGATTATTTACGAGGGCAGTCAGGCAGATATGACTTTTGAAAGCATCACCCTTGATGAACTTTTGAAAAGATAATCATGCAATGAAATGTACGAATTGCTATGTACACATTAAAACCGTAAAACAGCCCCTGCAAAATCAAACCCAATCCTGAACATTTGGTTATCAGTAACAATCCGGCCTTCATCTGACAATAACGCAAACAGAATCAATGAAAAGGTTAATCAGTACTGCAATATTCATAATGATACATCTTCTGATATTCAGGCTGTATGCCCAGGCTGACGGAGATGATCAGTCAAAAATCAGGTTACCATATCCCGCAAGTGAATATATTACTGATTTTCAAATTGACACCCTTCGCAATTCTATTGGCCATGGTGACAACTGGGCCAATACGTGGACAAACAAAGATGAGATATTCTCCTTTTTTACAGATGGAAAGGGTTTTGGATCCTATATCACCGATCCCAGTTCAGCACCTGTTGCCATAACAGGTTTCCCGCCAGATATTGAGGGAAAAGACACTGGTGTGTCGATTGACCACCTTACTGTGTATGGCAGCGGAAAAAATGGAAGGAAGGTGTGCGGACTGGTTATGATCAGGGGTATCCTTTATGCCTGGGTACGGAACCTGAACCTTCCGGATTCGCCAAAAGGTACAGGATCGGCCTTAATTTACTCGGAAGATTACGGTAAAACCTGGAAATGGGCCGAATGGAACTGGCCTGACATCGGTTATCCGGTCTGGCTTAATGCCGGAAAAAACTACACTGCTGCTCAGGATGAATATGCCTATTTTATTGCCCCCGACGGGCCAGGCGCATACGCCGATTACCCTGATATGATCATGGGCAGGGTGAAAGTTTCGGAAATACTTGACAAGAATTGCTACAGATTCTTCCGAAAAACAACTGAAAATGAGATTAGCTGGGACAGTTACGAATACAGAACACCTGTTTTCACAGACTCTGCAGGATGCTTCAGGCCGAACCTTGTATACAATCCCGGTATAAGGAAATATTTGTTGTCAACATGTTCTTCCTATGGAGAATGGAAATGGTGGTCAAACAAAAATACAAACAGAATTGCCCATCTGGGCATTTTTGAAGGTGATAATCCCTGGGGGCCATGGGAAACAGTTTATTATGAAAAAGACTGGGGTAAGCCTGAAAACCGGTTTGCCCCGAATATTCCTTCAAAATGGATCAGTGAAGATGGAACTTCATTTTACCTGTTATATTCATGTATCCCCAATGGCCCATATCAGTTCAATATTCAGAAATGCACCATCAGGCAAGGCGATAATTAATTGCTTAAAACAGCCAGCATAATTCAGAATCTTGACCGGAAAATTCTTGTCAAAAATCAGTGGCAATTTTCACCGGATTAGCTACAAAAATTTGTAACGGAATATCAGGAGAATTTGATTCAATTAATAACCAGATAACAATTATATGATGAAAAAGTCACCATTAATTCTATGCTTAATGCTTGCAGTGATCCAGTGCCTGTCAGTTGGAGTGTCAAATGCTCAGAACACTGGAGATGTAAAGGATGTTGTAACGATAGATGTGCTGCCGCAGAACAGTATTTACCACCGTATCTGGCAACCATATATTGCCAGGTGGGGCAAGGATCACTATGTGGCGGCCTATGGTCTCCAGCTCAGCGGCAAAACTGACATGGGAGACATGATGTGCTCCATAACAAGAGACGGTGGCAAAACCTGGTCACCGCCGACAAAGATCTTTGATCACCAGATTCCTGATGGCAGCCAGCGGTATGCATATGCCAATGCTGTTCTGTACCTGCCTGAAGGTCATAAGACACTATGGTTTTTTGGAATGAAATGCCCGATCGCGCAGAGGAACAGTGAGGAAAGCGAACTGGTTGCAGCCTATTCATGTGACGGAGGTGTTTCATGGACACCGGTTAACATCAACGTCAATCACCTGGGACCAATTATAACCTGTGCTCATCCTGTTGCCGTAATGGAGAACGGGATCAGGAAATACCTGCTGGCAGGGCATCGCAATACGCTTCAGAAAGATCCTACAGGTGACAGGGAGCAATTTGTATTGCAGAGCTATGACCTGATCAACTGGGAACTGGCCTCGTATATTCCAAGACCTGATGAAGTCTGGGTGCATGAGGGAGTGATGGATGAAGGTGACCAGCCCGGCGAAATTAAAATGGTAATGCGTACGGCCCAGTATTACAGCGAAAGAAAGGCTCTTCCGGTTCCCAGGGCCTACTCTTCAGTAAGCAGGGATAATGGCAAAACATGGTCGATGGCTGTTGAAGAACCGGCTCTCTGGAATACAGCCTCCAAAGGCTTTTATGGAAAAGATTCGAAGGGTAGGCATATTTATGTTTATAATGATGATGAGAGAAGCATCAGAAGGGGTCTTTATTACGTGGTTAAGGAACCAGGTAAAGATTGGTCCAAACCGCGACTGTTTTACTGGGATAACAACTGCAACAGCTATCCTACCCTTATTGAAAAAGAGCCGGGGGTGTTTCTTTGCGTATGGGACAGTTCTGATGATCTGAATACCAAGCGGACAGCCATCCGGTTTGGCATTCTGAATCTAAATGAGTAGGAATCAGGGTTAAGGGATTTATCGCTCAACGCAGCCTGACCCTGACCTGAAATTAAGGCCCTTTTTCTGATTGAATTTTCAGGACAGTTACTATTTGCGTGTTTGTATAAGGCTTAATAATACCAAACATCATGACACGAATAATCTCACAACCAGACCTGCTTGAATTAAAACGATGGAATACCCCGACTGTTTATAATGGTTGGGAGCAGATTACCAGGCATAACACAGGACGAGATGGTTTTAATCTTGAACCTGTCACCGATTATATGCAACAGATGGGCCCCATGGCAGGATATGCAGTTACGGTGGTGATAGAGCCGGGAAACAGGGGCCATTCGAATAACAATCCGGAAACAACAAAACTGTACCTGGAATATATCGCTTCGGTGCCCGGACCCAAGATTGTTGTGGTACAGGACCTTGACAAACCGGTTATCTATGGTGCATTCTGGGGAGAGGTCAACAGCAATCTGCATTGGGCACTCGGATGCATCGGCACGATAACGGATGGCGGGATACGTGATACCGATGAAATGAACAATGCCGGTTTTAAAGCGCTGGCCCGCGGAGTCTGTGTGGGACACGCCTGGAGCACACCGGTAAAATGGAACTGCGAAGTGGAGGTCTTTGGGAGGAAGGTCCTGCCCGGCCAGATGATCCATGCAGATAAACACGGGTTCCTGGTTATCCCCGACGAAGATCAGGAGAAGCTTCTGGAGGCCACCCGATTCATGGACTCAAACGAGTGTAAAACAATTATTTCCGCGGCGCGAAATACCACCGGGAAAAGCACCGTGGAGATACTGGCAGGATTTAACCGGGCAGTTGTTAGCTTTAACCAATCGGCTGAAGCAAAATTCAGCAGAAAGGGTGAATGGTAGGTCGCTGACTGTTACCCAGGTTTGCTTTCAGTCCTCTTTGCATGATTTGATCCAGTCAAGCAACTTATTTTTCATTTCATTGAAAATGGCCGGTTGCGCAAGGGCTATGTCGGTCGTTTCACCCTCATCCAGGTTCAGGTCGTAAAGCTGAAAAGAGGAGCCGTTGTCCATGCTGATGATCTTATACCGACTGTCAACGAGCGCAAATTGTTCCTCCTTGACGGTCTCCTGTTTTCGTAAAGGGGATGGTAAGGGGGAAAGAAATCCGATGGGATTTCTCACGTCAGCCTTTCCCTCAAGTATGGGAAGAATATTTTCTCCGTCCAACGGAGGCTGGTTCTCCATCACTGTGTTTGTGATTGCAAGTAATGTTGGGTAGAAATCACTAGTGGATGCCGGAATATCAACAATCATGGGATTTTTAAATTTTTCAGGCCATTCCATTATGGCCGGAACCCTGATACCTCCTTCATACAATTCGGACTTTTTCCCGCGCAGGGGTCCGGCAGAATTATAATTATGTATGTATGAGGGGCCATTGTCGCTGCAGAACCAGAGAATGGTGTTATTTGCCAGGCCATTGTCACGAAGATAGGAGCGCAGCCGCCCGATCTGGTCATCCATTGCTGTTATTGCCCCAAACCAGTGTTGTTGGTCTGTGGGTAGTTCAGGGTATAAACTCCTGTATTCATTCCCCGCAACAACCGGGGTATGCGGAGTATGGAACCATATGACTGCCAGAAAAGGAGATTTTCCTCCGGTCCTGTTACGGATAAAACCAAGAGCTCTGTCCATAATGATTTCAGAGTCGTCGCCTTCAAGCCATTCATCAACTATCTGACCGGTTCCTGTCCAATAACGGTCAAGCCAGACAGCTCCTCCGGTTCTCTGACCTTTAGCGACAGGTTCGGTCTGTATCTGTCTGTAACCATCCGACCCGAAACTACCCCCCACATGGTAATATGGATTATAATTTGGAACCATTGATTCAGTGGAGAAGCATTCATCGAATCCGTTTTCCCAGGGCGGGGAGTAAGGTGATGGCCCTCCCGGAAATTCACCCTGGATAACAGTCCGGCTCAGACCGCCCAGGTGCCATTTGCCAAAATGTCCCGTTACATAACCCCTGCTCTTCAGTGCTTCTGCCAGTGTGATCTCATCTGCAGGGAGAGGCTCCCTCCCGGCCCATAGAATTCCGTACCTGGACGGGTGCCGGCCTGTAAGGCAACTACCCCTTGTAGGAGAACTGACAGGGGCTGCAGCATAAAAGCGGTTAAAGCGGATCCCATCCAGTGCCATCATGTCCAGGTTCGGAGTCTTAACCGTCTGATTACCATAACAACCGAGATCTCCGTAGCCCAGGTCATCTGCCATAAGCAAAATAATATTCGGGAATTCATTGCCGGATTTAGGTATTTCAGCAGTTTTATGGCTGCAGGAGACTGAAACCAGAAGTAGCAGGGAGATTTTTTCTTTCATTGATAAATGGATTTATTTATGCATTTATATCAACCTTTGATAATTTACGGATCTATGTCAGATCAACATCAGCATGCTGGATGCCGGCATATGGATAAACGGCCACACGTAATTCTGTCCGGTGCTGCTTCTGAAGCAGGGTAATGACCTCATTCCACGACCGGGCCAGATGGACATGCTTTGATGTTATCTGATCAATATCGCGTTTTTGCATGTATTGTGAAAACACGATTATCTGCGAAGCCTGGTGAACACCCTTTTTTCCGTCCTGCAGATGCTCCCAGTAGCTTTGTCCTTTATATTCCCTTCTTTCATTAAAATAATGCATTGTGGTCAACGCGTCAGGGTGTTGTGCTATCAACACAGCTGAGCCACCGTCCCTGAGGCCGGCCCGGGCCCATCCCAATGAAGAAAGAGCCTGCCGGTTCTGAGGATAGGCGTTGGCCACCACAACATCAGCGTTACTCACCGCAGGGGTCCTGAGGATACCGTTTGCCTTGCGACAGGCATTGTGGTGGGCTTCTACAATATCACCGGCAAAGATATCAATGGGCTTTCTGTGCTCGTTATAAACGATCTGTACCGAAAAATTAACATCTGCCAGTCGCGCTGCCTCCTCCATATCAAGCCGTATATCATTATTGAAGACTTTCGCCAGTCCGATTGTCGGATTGGTACCACGGCATGAGATAGTCCGGTGAAAGTAATCAATGGAATTTATCCAGGCCACGCCCGGCAGAACAGCCTTTGCACCACCTCCGTAGCCTGCATCACCATGTCCCTTTATTCCACTTACGGTAATCCGAAGATCAGCACCGGAGAACAGGTAATTGACCATTATTTTATTCCCTCGTGATGTTACCCCAACTTCTGTTAAATTCTCCCAGGGGTTGTGATTAAGCCAGACAAAGTTATCAACGATAAAATCACCAAGTTTTGCCCGTGCTTCTGTGTGTGACATGGGTCTGTGCGAGCCAAACGAGGTTAGAAACAGGATGTTCTCGTCCCTGAGACCCGCAGCCCTGAGGTCATCCACCATAAAATGAAGTACCTCATTGATCGGAGTAGGCCGTGTGAGATCATCAAATGTTACTACCGCTGTTTTCTTCCCGTCAGCTATTTCCCTTAACGTAGGTGACCCGTATGGTTGATTGAGTTTTGCCCTTATCTGTTCAGATGTCAGCCCGTGATGGCCATGTCCCTTCATGTGTATAACCTCAAGCTCCCAGGTATCCGGAAACATGAGTTGCTCTTCAATGTCACCGTAATGTTCATGGGTCCGTATATTCACATAGTTGCCTGTCCGGGAAGAGGGTAGTGATTGTGACCAGCCCCACCGTGTAAACAGCGAAGTTCCTGCAAGGGTGACCGCTCCTGTACCCATTAGCTTTAATGAGCTCCTGCGACTCATGGTATTCTTTGTAAAGTTCCCCATATCTTCAGTATTTAAGATTGTACAAGAAATTATTCGTTGTCAGAACACCGTAGCGGGCAATTACCGCTAAGTGACAAGTTAGGATAGACTGCTTTGATCATCCGAAATTAACTTTCATCTACTAACAACAAGCCATCGTTATTTCCATGCAATTATACTATTTGTATTATTTATCTGACATATAAAAGTAATAAAATAATCGGGTGGTTTATATAATCATCAATGAAATACACCTGTAAATGATCATGGATCATAGATCTGAGTATGCCAGTTCAGGATCTATGCAGGCTGAAGTTGGGCTGAGTATTAATAGTGGAGGGCAATGACCCGGGAGTACCTATTACTGAATCAAAAGGTGCAACAGTAAACAGGCGTTATAGGTATCTTACAGTCATAGAATACCTTATCATGGCATTCGCGCGCTAGTGACTGATAATTAACATTATTTTACCAAAAGTGTTGCTTTTATTTCATAAATAAATTCTTATATTTGTAAGACAAATCATATAAATATGAATGATCTTAGAATCGTTAATCATCAGATAACACTTGTTGATCAGGTTGAAGACAAGTTGCTCAGTTATTTTAAAGCCAATAAACTGGGACCAGGCGATCCTATTCCCAAGGAGTTGGAACTGGCAAGTGCTCTCGGTGTAGGACGCAGTGTTCTTAGGGAAGCGTTAAGCCGCCTGAGGATGCTGGGGCTGATAGAAACGCGCACACGCAGGGGTATGCTGCTTGCTGAACCATCACTGCTCAGGGGCATGAGAAGGATAGTTGAACCCAATATGTTGAGTGATAAGACTCTTTTCAATATTCTTGGCTTCAGAGTGGCACTTGAGATCGGAATGACTGAAATAATTTTTCAAAACATCAATAATAAATATCTGGAGGACCTTGATGATATTGTAAAGAGGGGTATTGTTAAGAAATACAGTGAGTATACTCCTGTAACTGAATATGAGTTTCATACCAAACTGTATGAGATAACAGGCAACAGTACAATCATTGAATTTCAGGCAATTATACGTCCTATTTCTGTGTTTCTTAAGGAGAGATTCAAAGATTACTTTCTGCCGATTAACAAGGAACTCTCCAGAACTGGTAAACTGGTTTCACACAAGGACCTGCTTGATTACATCAAAAAAGGGGATAAGGAGGGATTCAGAAAGGGAATGATAGACCATTTCGGGCCATATTACTCCTTCCTGAAAAAAGAAAATTCAATTGAGCTAAGCTAATTATTTATTACTGAAACTGGAATTTAATGAGATTCAGGATTTTTGTTTGTGCTGTTTTATTCTTAAGTACAGCATCCGGCGCTCTTGCGGTTAATCCCGATATCCGGGAAAGGGAAAGATATGTTTTTGAGAAGTTCGGAGAGCTTCCGCCACTGAAAGATGGGGAGATTCAGCCAGGCGTTGCCGGTGCTTTTTCCGGTATTATTGATCAGTATTTGATAATTGCCGGTGGTGCAAACTTCCCTGAAAAACGTCCCTGGGAGGGAGGCATTAAAAGCTTCCACTCGGATATATATGTATGCTCAACTGACAGGAACAATAAGGATTGGAAGATTTTTCCCGGTGCTTTCACACGTGAACTTGCTTATGGTGTATCTGTGACTCTTCCTGATGGAATCCTTTGCATAGGCGGTACTGATGCCGGCAGCACCTATGCAGATGTTTTTCTGATGAAATTCAATGGGAGTGAATTTACTTTTGAAGAATGGCCTTCGCTTCCCATCCCGTTATCCAACATGGCAGGGGCATTAATTGACGGGAAGATTTATATTGCCGGGGGAATTGAAGACGCTGTTAATCCGTCATCCACAGGCTACTTCCTCGTGTTTGACACGGGGAACAGGGCAAAGGGATGGGTCTCCCTGCCTTCATGGCCCGGCATGCCAAGGGCTTATGCTGTTGCAGCCGGGCAGAGCGACGGTTTTGACAGATGTTTTTACCTGTTCAGCGGAAGGAATATTAGTCCCGGAAAGGCCTGGGAAGTTCTCACTGACGGATATGTTTTTAACCCCAGGCTCAATACCTGGAAAAAGCTCGATAATCCGGGTGGTCCGGAATTCCCCGTAATGGCAGGCACTGCTGCAGCTGTAGGTGCAAACCATATCATGCTTGTCGGGGGTACAGATGGTATTCTGGCTTTGAGGCAGAGAGAACTGGAGCAAAGGGTAAAAAAACTGGAGGTACAAAATCAGTCTGGCAAATACACCGATAGTATTAATGTCCTGAATGACAGCATAATATCAATCCTTGAGAACCATCCGGGTTTCAGCAGGGAAATACTTCTTTATCACACAATTACAAACACTGTTATCACCAAGGAGGAGGCTCCCTTCAGGATCCCTGTCACTACAAATATTGTACAGGTTGGGAACAGGTATATCCTTACGAGCGGTGAGATCAGCCCCGGTATCAGAACCCCTGAACTGGTTAATGTTGAACAGGTTAGAACCATCCAGTCGTTCGGCTTAATGAACAACATCGTGCTCATACTCTATTTCGGAGTATTGGTTTTCATGGGATGGTTTTTTTCAAAACGTCAGAAGACATCCAATGATTATTTCAGGGGAGGGGGGAGAGTTCCTTGGTGGGTGGCAGGCCTGAGTATTTTCGGTACTGCTCTCAGTTCAATCACCTTCATGGCCATTCCTGCAAAGGCTTATGCCACTGACTGGAGTTATATATTCATGAATGCAGGGATAATACTGGTAGCACCACTTATAGTATATCTCTTTATACCATTTTACAGAAGATTGAACCTTACTACAGCATATGATTATCTTGAACAGAGGTTCAATATCTCCACCCGACTCATTTGCAGTGTGTCATATATCCTTTACCAGGTTGGCAGAATGGGAATTGTAATCCTGTTGCCTTCAATTGCAATAAATGTTGTAACAGGGATAGACATTTTTATTTGCATCGGATTGATGGGAATTCTAAGCCTTGTTTACACAATTATGGGGGGTATTGAGGCTGTGGTGTGGACGGATGCCATGCAGGTACTTGTTTTACTTGGCGGTGCTGTAATAGCTATAGTATACATGACTGCAAATGTGGACGGAGGTTTTGGTGCGATCGTCACCCAGGGAGCTGCAGACGGAAAATTTAACACTGCAAGCCTGTCCTGGGATCTAAAAAACCCGACACTATGGACTGTACTGATTGCTACTCTTTTTTCTAAGACTACCGAGTATGGAGCTGATCAGACTATGGTGCAGCGTTACCTGACAACAAGGGATGTTAAAACTGCCTCCAGGGGCGTATGGATGAATGCAGCTTTGACTGTTCCGGCCACTCTGATGTTCTTTATAATAGGTACCTGCCTTTATGTCTTTTACAAAACCAACCCGGGACTGCTCAGCAGCACAATCACTGATGGCGATGCTATATTCCCGTGGTTTATTATCAACAGCCTGCCAAAAGGCGTCTCTGGTCTGCTCATAGGTGGGATTTTTGCGGCTGCCATGTCAACCCTGAGCGCCAGTATGAACTCATCTGCCACAGCGTATTGTGTTGATATACACTTCAGATTCGGCCTTTCAAAGCATAATCAGCTCTCTGTCGCTAAAATCGCGACTTTGATAATAGGGCTTACAGGGATAGTTTTTGCATTCCTGATGGCCACCTGGAATATAGCATCACTCTGGGATGAAATGCAGAAGATAATTGGATTGGTTATAGGCAGTATGGGTGGATTATTTATGATGGGACTGCTCACCCGAAGGGCAAACGGAGCAGGCGCATTGGTAGGTCTTGCAAGCAGTATCATTGTCCAGATAGTTGTGAGCAGAACCGGCGCTGTCCATTTGCTGCTTTACGCTGCCACAGGTTTTATTGCCTGCTTTACCATCGGATACCTTGCAAGCCTGATATTTGGAAAAAGCAAAAAGGATACTATAGACCTTACGGTTTACCGACTTATGAAACCAAGAATAAAATAAAAGATATGAATATTGAAATGCTTAATGGGTTAGTGGCTGCTCCATTTACCCCAATGGATGAGAAGGGAGATCTGAATCTTGACCAGATTGACAAATATGCGGATCTCCTGATAAGAAATAAGATAATGGGCATTTTTGTCTGCGGAACAACAGGTGAGAGTTTCTCAATGACAACTGAAGAACGGAAACAGATTCTTGAAAAATGGATCACTGTTGCCGGGGGGAAACTTAAAATCATTTGTCATGTTGGCAGTAACTGCCTTAAGGAGAGCAATGAACTTGCTGCTCATGCACAAAGGCAGGGTGCTTATGCCATAGGTTGCATCTCCCCGATGTTCTTCAAACCAACTGATGCCAGGGATTTGATGGAGTTTCTGAAACCCGTTGCTGCATCTGCACCTGAATTGCCTTTCTTCTATTATCATTTTCCTGCATTCACAGGCATTGATATTAAGGCCAGTGAGTTATTTAAACTTGCCTCATCAGTTCCAAACTTTGCAGGAGTAAAGTTCACCCACTCAGACTTTTATGATATGCAAAAGTGTCTCGCATTTAACGGAGGAAGTTATAATGTTCTCAACGGTTTTGACGAGATGCTAATGTGTGGATTAAGTCTCGGAGCAAAGGCAGCCATTGGGAGTACATACAACTTCCTTGCCCCTCTTTATCATGATATATGGGAATCATTCTCCTCCGGAGATTTAACAAGAGCCAGGGAACTGCAGCAATTTTCGGTCAGGGTTGTGGACATTCTTGTAAAATACCGGGGTGCAACTGTTGCCGGTAAAAGTATTATGGAATTAATCGGCATTGACTGCGGACCCTGCAGATTACCTCTTAACACTCTTTCTGAAACTGAAATTAGTCAGATGAAGGATGATCTGAATGCAATCGGATTCTTCGATAAGGCAGGTCTCACGAACTAAAAGAATAAGGAGAGATCATGTCGGTGAACTCCCCTTATAAAAAATGTGATGATTGATAACCTAGAAACCATCGCTTAAAACTACAAAGAAATATTCAAATTATTCTCATTATTAATAACCTAAAAACTAATCCAAATGAAAGAAACGCATGTATTAAAAGGGCAAAGGTGTCTCTCTGTATGGTTCAGAGGGATTACCCTGTCAGTGATGTTCTTTCTCATCGGTTCTTTGGTGGCTATTGGCCAGGATCTTACGATATCCGGGACAGTTAGCGAGGAATCGGGAGATCCGTTGCCAGCAGTAACTGTCTCGATAAAAGGTAGTGCAATGGGAACGGTAACTGACATGAACGGCGGATATACCATAAAGGCTCCCGCAGGATCAGTCCTTGTGTTTTCATTTGTCGGAATGGAAACTTACGAGGTCCGGGTGAAAGACCAGACTACCATTAATGTCACATTGCGGACATCTACGGTTGGGCTGGATGAGCTGGTTGTAATTGGTTACGGTACTCAGTCACGGGCAACAATTACTACTTCAATTACCAGGGTAAATGCCGAGGAGATTGAAAATGTACCGGTAACATCGGTCTCTACAGCTCTGCAGGGAAAGCTCTCAGGTGTCAGGATCTACAGTAACCAGGGCGGTCAGCCGGGTAGTGATGCCTCTATTCTGATAAGGGGTGGATCATCGATTAACAAAAGCAATGATCCGTTGGTTCTTGTCGATGGTATGGTAAGAT
>DATKUS010000267.1:0-2795 GCA_035530535.1 Bacteroidales bacterium | reverse complement strand
CTCCACCGGCATCGGGTGTTGAGGTTTCTGACATTTCATAAAACCCATCCGTGTAAGGTACGACACCTGCAGAAAAACCCCAGTTTTTCATTATCGGGAAGCCAATGAGAAGGTGAGTGAAATTAATGTCCGTTGACTTGTAGATTTCACTGCCCTCTTTTAGTCCGACAAAGGCGCCATCTACTCCAAAGTCAAAAATAAAAGAAGTGGTATCTATACTGCTGTAGGATGCCGGAGTAAGGTAGTTAAGTGTGACATTGTTCCTTATACCGCTGCTGATTCCCCCCATAGCCCGGGTTCTGAACGTACCCTGGTTTTCAAAGTTTCCGATCCCGTACCTTGCGAAAGGGGAATCAACATTTTTCTGCGCATATGTAGCAGCTGTAAAGAGCAGCATGACAGTCAGAACGATAAATCTCTCAGGTTTTTGCATTATACTCAAGTAAATAATTTAACCCATCAGCCACCAGATCAGGATACCAGATCACTTTAAGGTCTGTGAGTGATGACAATTTTTCACTGTCACCACCAGTAATGACAGTGATGAGGGCGTTATATCTTTTTTCAAACGTGCGAATATACTCATTTATTTCAAATACCAGACCCATAAGCACTCCTCCGGCGATGGCATCACTGGTTGAATTACCGGGGAAAGTAAAATTTTCGGTCTGTTCTGCCAGGGGTAGTCTTCCTGTAAACTGATGGAGGGAACGGAACCTCATATTCAGGCCGGGTGATATGCTTCCGCCAAGGTACGCGCCGCCGGCAACAATATCGAAAGTGACCGCGCTGCCGGCATCGATGACGAGCAGATCATGACTATTGAACTTCGTTATTGCACCGGTAGCTGCTGCCAGCCGGTCAACCCCTATTGTTTCAGGCGTCTCATAATTAATTTTAAAAGGATAGGCTGACTTCCATGTCAGATGATGCACATTCTTTATGCTTCCCGGGAGAAATGATATAATAGATGCCGGGTCAGTCATGACACTTGAAATAATGGCTTTGTCAGGCCCGGAATTCCCAATAAATTTATCCAGAGAGCCCCGGTCGCATGTCTCCAGTCGCTCTTTCCTTACCAGGCTGTTTCCTTCGTAAATTGCTGCCTTGGTACTGGTATTTCCTATGTCGAGGATCAGGTTCATTTTTTTATCGCTTCAGCTCCATTTGCAAGATGAAAGATCTGCATATCGTTAAACAATGCCATTGCGGCTGCCACAGACGGAACCTCGCGGACAGTAAGGCTAAGTCTGTTGACATTCTGCCTCATACTCATGCGATTCTGTTTATGGTTCACGTAGTTCATCACTGAAACAAAGAGCCGGCTCCGGTAGAATTCAGAAGCAGGATCATTTACAAAGTTAGCAACAAGAGTGCCATTTTTAAGAATTATTTTTTCAACCCCCGATGCAGATGCAGTCCATTTGAGCCTGACAAGGTCAAGAAGAGCCAGGGCAGGTTCCGGCAGTGGACCGAACCTGTCAGCCAGGCGTGTCTCATACCCGGCAAGGGCAGCACCGTCTTTAAGTTCATTCAGCTCTTTGTATAACCTGATTCTTTCAGAGATATTAGATACATAATCATCGGGAAACATAATCTCAAAGTCGGTCTCTACACTTACATCTGCCACATATTCCTTCGTCTCTCCCGGCGCCTCCGGTTCATTTTTACGGCGCGGTTCCGGGAACAGGTCACTGAACTCCTCATGCTTCAATTCACTGATAGCTTCATCCAGTATCTTCTGATATGTTTCATAGCCTACATCCGCAATAAATCCGCTTTGTTCTCCTCCAAGAAGGTTCCCGGCACCGCGGATATCCAGATCCTGTAGCGCAATATTGAAACCGCTGCCGAGCTCATAATTCTCCTCAATAGCTTTAAGCCTCCTCCTGGCTTCGGGGGTGAGGGCAGACAACGGCGGTGAAAGAAGGTAACAGAAAGCCTTTTTATTTGACCTGCCCACCCTTCCTCTCAATTGGTGCAACTCTGAAAGACCGAAGTTGTGAGCATCATTTATGAAGATTGTGTTGGCATTGGGAATATCAAGTCCTGACTCAATAATAGTGGTTGCGATGAGAACATCATAGTCGCCCCTTATAAAATCAAACATTACATTCTCGATGTCAGTGCCTTCCATGCGTCCGTGCACAATGGCCGTTTTAATGCCAGGACAGATGCGGTTGACAGTCGCCTGTACCTCCCTTATATTGTCAATCCTGTTGTTAATAAAGAATACCTGGCCGTTACGGTTAAGCTCATACATGATCCCCTCATGAATGATTTCTTCATTGAACCCGTGCAGTTCAGTCATGATAGGCATCCTGTTAGGCGGAGGGGTGGTTATGACCGAGAGGTCACGCGCGCCCATAAGTGAGAACTGAAGGGTACGCGGAATAGGGGTTGCTGTCAGGGTGAGGGTGTCAACATTTGCCCGCAACCTTTTCAGTTTATCTTTTACAGCCACCCCAAAACGCTGTTCCTCATCTATCACAAGCAAACCCAGGTCATTGAATTTAATCTCCTTCCCTGTAAGCTTGTGTGTCCCTATTATGATATCAATTTCACCGTCGCCCAGCTTCCTTATTATCTCCTTCTGTTCTGACGGCTTGCGGTGCCTGCTGATATAGTCAACTTTGCAGGGGAAGTTCTCGAGTCGCGAAGTGAAGGTCTTGTAATGCTGCAGTGCCAGGATTGTTGTTGGCACCAGGACAGCAGTCTGTTTTCCGTCCGTGGCAGCCTTAAAGGCAGCCCTGATAGCCACCTCCGTCTTTCCGAAGCCTACATCGCCACATACA
>DATKUS010000266.1:0-6837 GCA_035530535.1 Bacteroidales bacterium | reverse complement strand
CTCTTCATTGTAATATTTCTTATCTATTACCTTCGAGGATCAATCCGGTCTCCAAAAAACTTATCAAAAGAATTGCTAGGTTTTGGCGAGTCATTACTCTCGCCTGTGTGCTACTACTTCATCATTAATTCAAAGAACTTCTCTATTCCAATTTCTTGGGGTGACAAAAGTAACGCTTCCTGAAATACCCGCCAAATATTTTGCGAAATATTTTTTCTCCCTTTTATTATAACCCCGGAGTACGTCAAAAGCGGCTGCAAATATAAAGTCATTTTTGAAAATGACAAGAGAGACAAAAAAAAATAATATAAATTCGCATCTGTAACTTTATGTCATGGCCAATCTCGTAATCATACCAACTTACAACGAAAAGGAAAACATCACCGAGATGGTCAGGGCCATAACCTCTCTGCCCGTTCCATTTGATATCCTCGTTATTGATGATAACTCCCCGGACGGCACCGCCGCACTGGTCAAAGCAATGCTGCCTGCCAACCCTCACCTGCACCTCCTTGAACGACCAGGCAAGATGGGACTGGGAAGAGCATATATCGCAGGATTTGACTGGGCATTACAGAGAGACTATAATTATATATGCGAGATGGACGCCGATTTTTCGCATAACCCTCTTGACCTTGTCAGACTCTTTGAGGCTTGCGACCGTGATGGCGCCGATCTGGCAATCGGCTCAAGATATATCTCGGGTGTCAATGTTGTTAACTGGCCGCTGAGCCGGGTGCTCATGTCCTATATCGCATCTATTTATGTCAGGGTAGTGACAGGTATGAGAATAAAAGATACCACGGCAGGCTATAAATGCTACAGAACCGAAGTCATCCGAAACATTAAGCCCGGCCATATCAAATCGATTGGCTACGGCTTTCAGATCGAAATGAAATTCTCAGCCTGGCTGCTTGGATATAATATTGTTGAGATCCCAATTGTCTTTACTGACAGACGTGCAGGCACATCTAAAATGACCGGCGGTATCTTTAACGAGGCTCTCTGGGGTGTGCTGCGGATGAAAGCTGTAAGCCTCTTCAGACCTCACCGAAGAATAGTGAATTCAGCCCCGGTGCAATCGAAAACTCTATGAGTAATCTGCTGATCACCAATGCCACAGTAATCAACGAGGGCCACGCCGCCCAGGCAGATATTCTTACCAGGAGCGACCGGATATTAAGCATTATGCCAGCCGGCAAAGGCAGAGCAGATACAGGAACTATGATAATTGATGCCACTGACCTCTGGCTTCTTCCCGGGGTAATAGATTCCCATGTCCATTTCCGCGAACCAGGACTCACCCACAAGGGAGACATATATTCAGAGAGCGCAGCAGCAGCAGCAGGAGGCGTGACCTCATTCATGGATATGCCGAACACGGTGCCCCAGACCACCACATTAAAGGAATGGCAGCTTAAAAACGAAACAGCAGCAGACAAGTCTGTCATTAATTATTCATTTTACCTGGGGGCTACAAACAGTAACGGAGATGAAATAGCGCAGGCTGACCCTCACAAGGTGTGCGGCATAAAAGTATTCCTGGGAGCATCAACAGGAAAGATGCTGGTGGATGATGAAAAGAATCTCGATGAGATATTCAGTATAAGGAAGTTGCCCGTTGCCTGCCACTGCGAGGACGAAGCAACCATTAAGCGGAATTCTGCTGCTTACATGGAGGGCTACGGTGATGATATCGATCCGGCTTTCCATCCCCTGATCCGCAGCAGGGAAGCGTGCTTCCTCTCATCATCAGATGCGGTAGCAAGGGCGAAACGACTGAACACCAAACTTCATCTGCTCCACCTATCCACCGCTGAGGAAATGGACCTGCTCACCCCGGGAGAAGATGTATCATCGAAAAAGATCATCGGCGAAGCCTGCGTGCACTACCTCTGGTTTGATGACTCATATTACGCTACCCGCAGAAATCTCATCAAATGGAATCCTGCCATCAAAAGGGCGTCAGACATGCAGGCACTGAGGGAGTCTGTAATTGACGGGAAGCTTGATATAATATCCACCGATCATGCCCCTCATACGATTGAGGAAAAGAGAGCCCCTTATTTCAAAGCCCCTTCAGGAGGACCCCTCATACAGCATTCACTTGTTATGATGCTTGAGCTTTGCCACATCGGTGTCTTTTCTCCCGAACTGATTGTCAGAAAGATGTGCCATAACCCGGCAACTGTTTTTAACATCATGAACAGGGGGTTCATACGTGAGGGTTATAAGGCAGACCTTGTCCTTGTTAATCCTGACTCACCCTGGACCGTTACCCCTGACAATATATTATATAAGTGCGGATGGTCACCTCTTGAGGGCACTACTTTCAGGAGCAGGGTTGTCACCACTATTGTTAACGGCAGGGTGGTTTTCAGCAACGGATTGCTTACCGGTGAGAAGGCAGGCGAAATGCTCCTTTTTGACAGATAAAAATTAAGTTGCCTTATGAAGAAATTATATATCCTGTTTCTCCTGCTTGCTGTAATTACGGCTTGTAGTGATCGTGGAAAAGTTGCTCCGGGAAACACCCCGGGAAAGCCTGCAGACCAACATGCAGGTCTTGTGCTGATAGCCTCAGATATTGTCACTGATGTTGTCATCAGGCCTGACCCTGAAGGTGATCCCTGGGAGATCGAAAAGGTTGCAGGCTTCAGGGGTGACCTGATGGTAAACACAGTCTTTGACCTCATCTACGAAGGGAAGCTGACCGCCTATGACTATCATTCAGGAAAACCTATGAAACCGGGCGAGGTTAGAGACATTGAAAAAGAATTCAGCAATGACCGTTCAAAGATCGGCAAACTCTCTTTCACCGAGGACTGGTATTATGACCCTGCCACCAACAGTATCAGTAAAATCACGAAATCAGTAGTCTTTGGCTTCGAACTCTATAACGGTGAAGGGAAAGTGTACGCCTATAAGGCCGCATTTAAAGCCGGTCTCGGCAGCCAGGTTTTCTCCCATCACAAATGAAAGGTCTTTGGGAAGAACCGAAATAAGTATCTGGTCCTCCTTCCTTATATAGATCGGTTTTGCCTCTCCACGTGTTGGCTCTTCCGAGATAACGGTGCCCGGTGCATCATGATCTATGAACGACCTGACATGCATCGGTATCTTCTTGTTATGCAGTGGCTTGATGGTATTGGGGTGAATCACCTTGGCTCCTGAGAAGGTCATCTCAACTGCTTCGTTATAGGAAATGTTGCTGATGGTCTCGGCAGAAGCAAGCCACCTGGGATCAGCACTCATGATACCGGGGACATCCTTCCATACGACCATCTTTTCAGCATCGAGCATATTGGCAACCAGGGCTGCAGTATAATCGGACCCTTCACGTCCCAGTGTAGTGACCTCCCCTTCAGCCGTAGCCCCTATGAAGCCCTGTGTAACATACATATCGGCATCACTGAAGGTAAAGGCGGATATTATCCTTGCAGCAGATTCCCCCATGATAATGCCCGCATCACGGTACCTGTCGTCAGTCACCAGCAGGTTCCTGATATCCGTCCACATGCTCCTCAAACCCTGGCTGCGCAGGTAACCTTCAACCACTGTGGTTGACCATATCTCTCCCATTGAGACAATCATGTCATAGTCATGATCGTAGTCCCCCGGTACCGTATTTTCAAGCCTGGCATGAAGTGCCGAAAACGATGCAGTGATTCTGTCCGCCACCGCTGAACCAGAACCGAAAAGCTCCCCTGTGACTGAAAGATGGTACCTGCATAAAGTACTCAACCTGTCACTGTACCCTTCTTCTCCCCTGAACCACATGTTAACCACCTCTTCAAGGGCATTGGTAGTCTTTCCGAAGGCAGATACGACAACAACCAGCTTCCCCTTTTCCTTCAGGACCAGATTATAAAGGTTCCGGATACCTGTAGCATCTCTTACCGATGCCCCGCCGAATTTATATACTATCATTTTTGGTAAGGTTTGCACAAAAGTATAACTTAGCCATTATTATACAATTTACGTCCGGTGAATTGATATTAACCTTTAACGCACGAAGTGATGCCAAGTTATAACATTGTCAGTCTGAACGACTTCATTATACAGAGGCAGAAAGATTTTCCCTACGCACGCGGAGAGTTGTCGAGCCTTCTTCACCATATCGGCACTGCAGCAAAGATGGTGAACTCAAAGATGCGTAAGGCAGGGCTTGTTGAGATTCTTGGGAAGACTGGCCTTGAGAATATCCAGGGAGAGGAGCAGCAGAAGCTTGACAGGTATGCGGATGAAGTTTTCATTGATGCCCTGATGGCATGCGGTGAGTGTTGCGGCATTGCTTCTGAGGAAAACCAGAATGAAGTGATCTTTACAGACTCCCTGGCAAAAAAGGGGAAGTATATTGTATGTATGGATCCCCTGGACGGGTCATCGAATATTGATTACAATGTATCAGTAGGAACAATATTTTCAATATACAGACGTGTATCAGAGCGTGAAGCAGAGGCCGGCATAGCTGATTTTCTTCAGGAGGGAAGCAGTCAGGTGGCAGCAGGCTATGTTATCTACGGATCATCAACCATGCTTGTCTATACTACCGGCAACGGCGTTAACGGTTTTACCCTTGACCCCACCATCGGGGAATTCTGTCTCTCACATCCCAATATTGTAACACCGGCAACCGGAAGGATTTATTCCGTCAATGAGGGGAACTACGTCAAATTCCCGGACGGAGTAAAAAGGTTCATCAAGTATTGCCAGGAGAACGACCGGGAGAGCGGAAGGCCATATACCTCCAGATATATAGGTTCTCTCGTATCTGACGTTCACCGCAACCTGCTTGCAGGGGGCATCTTTCTTTACCCTCCGGGAGAAAACTACCCCTCTGGCAAGTTAAGGCTTGTTTATGAATGCAACCCGATTGCATTCATAATTGAGCAGGCGGGCGGAAGAGCTTTCGACGGGCATGACTGTATTCTCACAAAAACGCCCGAGTCACTGCATCAGAGATCAGCCTTTTATTGCGGATCGTCATTGATGATCGGTAAACTTGAAGAGTTCCTTATTTGATATCCCTCTCCTAATATTAACAATGGCGTTTTGTTTTGCACTGACGGCGTGCTTTACTACTTTTGCATCCTCAAAGCAGGTTAATGGGTAACACCGTTTTCAAAGATTATTACAGGCAGCATCCCTCATTCATCAGGTTAGAGGAGCTTCTTGCCGGAGGCAGCAACGAGTCTGTCATGATCAACGGGCTGACCGGGTCGTCAAGGGCTGTCGTTATGGCAGGGGCTCTCTCTGAGCAGCCTACTACTCACCTTGTCATCCTGCCGGAAAAAGAAGATGCCGCATACTTTTACAATGACCTTACAGCACTGCTCGGCGATGAAAATATCTTCTTCTTCCCGGGCACATACAAGCGGTCTGTAATGTATGAGCAGACTGAACCTGCCAATATCATCCTGCGCGCCGAGGTTCTGAACTTTCTTATTTCAGGGCGAAGAAAATGCATAATTGTCACCTACCCTGAATCGATCATGGAGAAGGTGGTAAGCAAGGCCAACCTGAAGAAGAACACTTTTGTGATAAAGAAGGGAGCAAAACTCTCCATCGAATTTCTTGAGGAGGTTCTCAGAGAGTATAATTTCAAACGTACCGATTTTGTATATGAACCAGGTCAATATGCAATAAGAGGAAGCATCACTGACCTCTTCTCATTTGCAGCCGACATGCCTTTTCGCATAGATTTCTTCGGTGAAGAGATCGAATCGATAAGGTCATTCAACCCCGATGACCAGCTATCTGTAAAGTTGTATGACGAGATACAGGTAATCCCTGACATTCATGATCTTACATTACAGGATATCGCTGACACTTTTATTGATTTTATTCCTCCCTCCTCCATTATCTGGACAGAGAATTTCAATTATATCATTGAAAAGACTGACACTATCTGGTCACAGACCCGAGGACGGAGTGACAAAGGAGAAATCACTGACCGCCGGAATATAATTATTACGGGTCGCAGGCTTGCAGAGCTCTGCGCACAACACAGGCAAATAGCTTTCGGCAGGGGAAGCTTAAAAGGAGAGACGCAGACAGTCACTTTTCACACAGAACCACAGCCTTCATTCAACAAGAACTTTGAGCTTCTGGCGAAAAGACTGGTAACAAACACCAGCGAGGGTTATGATAATTTCATTATCTCCGAGAGCGAGGTCCAGGAGCAGCGTCTCGGGGATATCTTTGCCGAGCTGGATCCGTCAGTCAGATTCACACCACTGTTGCTGAACCTTCACCAGGGGTTTACGGACCATGATCTCCGCATCTCTGTCTATACGGATCACCAGATATTTGACCGCTACCACAAGTTCAGGATAAAAGGCTTTTTCACACGCCGTGACAGCCTGACGATCAGAGAGCTGACTGATCTTAACCCGGGTGACTATGTGGTACATGTTGATCATGGGGTGGGACGTTTCGGCGGACTGGAGAAAATAGAGGTTAATGGCCGCACCCAGGAAGCCATCAAACTTGTCTTTAAGGATAATGATATACTCTTTGTAGGTATTCATGCCCTGCATCGCATTTCCAAATATAAAAGTAAAGACGCCTCTCCTCCTCGCATCAACAAGCTGGGTACAGGTGCATGGCAGAAACTTAAGCAGGCCACAAAGAAAAAAGTCAAGGATATTGCCAGGGATCTCATTAAGCTGTATGCAATGAGGAAGGCCACGGGAGGCTTTGCTTTTTCTCCGGATTCTTATCTGCAGCGCGAGCTGGAGGCTTCATTCATCTATGAAGACACGCCGGACCAGCTTGCCAGCACCAAAGCTGTCAAAGAGGATATGGAAGCCACAACGCCCATGGACAGGCTTG
>DATKUS010000265.1:0-4976 GCA_035530535.1 Bacteroidales bacterium | reverse complement strand
ACCTTTACCAATGAGTTCACCATGGATGCAGGCGGTGATCATAGCAACGCTACACTCTCAGTATCAGGCAACTGTGCCGAGGGATCAATAGCTGTGGCAATAATAATGCCTGACGGCAAGCAACTCTCGGAAGTACTGATTGATGCCAACGGCAGCCTCAACTGGCGCAAGAGCTTTGATGAAGGTGAGGGCAATAACTGGAAAAACGGCAAATGGATATTTAAGATTAAGGCCAAAAATGCCACTGGCAATGTGCGCATAGGGATGACCTCTAACTGATTTTTTGGTTCGGTATTTTATTTGTTCTTCTGAAGCAGGGAGGTTCGGTAAACCCTCCCTGCTTATTTTACGGTGTTTGACGCGGTGCCTCCCTTGACGCTTTTCACAGACACCTTTACCGGCCCGTTGCCGCGTGTTATCCAGCGCACAACCGCTTTCCCGTATCCCGGAATATTCTCTACCTCAATCCTTTGAGGATTACTCTTCTGCTCACGGGTGATGTTATTCAGGGGATCAGTAACAACCAGGGCCGAGATCACCCCGGGTCCTTCAAGTGTGATATAATCAGGTGCGGTAATATGATATTTCATATTCTGCGCCGAGTGCGTAGGCATCATCCTCCTGTTGCTCACTGTTGCAGTTATCTCCCTGAGACCTCCGCTAAGATCCCTGATAGCTATATCAGAGACCTCGAGCTTCGGTGTCTGCCATGCATTGTAAAGTACGAATGCCATATTACGATGAGCATCTGTTTCCAGCATGAATCCGGGATGAACCCGTCCGAAGCTCTTGCTGAATCCTCCCACCTCCACTTTGCCGAAGACCGGGTGTTCAATCTCCTGCCACGGTAGGAAGGCATCTTCAAAGAGCAGAAGCCTGTCAAATTCGTAATTGTCTGTCATTGTTGTGTCATAAAACATAAGATAGGAGGTCCAGAGCTCATTGGAATACACGAATGCACCCATTGCACCGTACATCCAGTCCAGCTCACCTCCCCATACGGTGTACATGTCTTTCCAAATAGTCAGGAGCCTGTAACCCGGGATGATCTTTTCTCCCGTACGGCCAATTGTTTCGTAGACCAAGTCATCAGGCCTGCTGTAAACTTCGGACCCTCCTCCTTCCACCGAAGGGCCTTTCAGGATCATGCCTCCGGAGTTGTGGAACGACTGTGAGCCGGTGATGTTTGGGTGTGAAGTGATAAAATCACGTATAGCCCTTGTCTCCGGCAGGGAGAAGGGATACTTATCGGCTCCGTTCTGTACGTAGTTAGGCTCCCAGTTATATCCCCAGTCGCGGTTTGGATCATAACTCCCGGGTCCGTCTTCATTAATTAGTCCATCACCGTCATTATCAATGCCTTCGCGGCCCAACATCTCATAATCGCCTTTTTCTCCCGGGGTGACAGGCACCATTTTCCGAGGGTCTGCAGGATCAGCTTTCATATTGCCGTCAGCTGTTTTACGACGCATCATTGATATCTCACCGTCGCCGTTGAGATCATCAAAGCCGTCTTCATCTATAAGGCCGTCACGGTCATCATCACGTGGTACAACTCCTGAACGGAGCGAACCTGCACTGCCGGTGAAGAATGCGCGACCATCAGGATTGATAGTGGGAGCGATATAGAATGTCTTCTCACCAAGAAGTTCGGTGATGAAATCATTTTTACCATACATCTCGCACAGGTACCATGCAGTGTAAAGCGCCATCTCTGTGCCCTGTATCTCATTGCCGTGGATGTTCCCGTCAACCCAGTAGGCGGGTTTGGATGTGTGGTTTCCTTTTCCTTTATCTGTGATGGTAAGTACTATCATGTCTCTTCCTGCATACGATTTGCCCGCAGATTCCATAGTTATCAGCCCGGGAAAGGCTTTGACAAGACGATTGCATAGGTCGGTAATCCCTTCATAGGTGTAGTATTTGTTCCATGTTGCAGCTACTTGGGGGTCAGCAGGACTGCCTGCAGCCTTGAAGTTGAAGCCTCCTGTCTGTGCCGTAACCTGTTGTGCGGCAAGGATGATGATGGATACTGCTATTGTACAGAGACGTTTTTTCATTATTCGGAGATGATTATTTATTACTTGAGTTCAGCATTGAGGGTTGAGAAGCCGCAGTTAACCGCACCGGCCTTTATGCTTATTTTTCCCTTGCCCATAATGAGCCATGAGTACTCGATGGCCTGGTTACCATCAAGCCGCGGAATAGCCTGCCGTAAATGGCCGCTTATGAGCGTCTGATCTTTACCCGGTTCAAGGGTCAGCTGTGCACGCCTGATAAATTTATTCCTGTCACCTACCTCGGTGCACGTGGCAAAGATGCCGTTGTTATGAACTTTGACAGTGACCCGCCAGAGGTTATCATCTGTCTTTTCAACCTTAAGTCCGGTAAGCTCCGTTACCGGATGGAAAGAGGCCAGTGCTGTGACGAAGCTGAAATTATCGTTTTTTATTTTCGCAATGAGTGAGTCAGGTGGGACAATGGTGGCAAAAGGTTTGATGCCTCCCACCTCTGCATGCCGCCCGCCGAAGCGGTCACCGGCGACGCTTACCCAGGGGATGAAGTTGTCATTATCGGCCGGTTGGTTTTTCATGTAGGCAACACCGGTATTTTCTCCCTTTTCTGTTTGTATCCACCATCCCGGGGTGGAAAAGCTGTACCTTCCGTAATCAAAGTAAGCCCATTCGGCAAAGTTGCCGGGAGTGAATGCCGCAGCAGGACTTCCCTTGATACCGGTCTTCTCTTTCCATATATCAGAAGCGAGTTTGTTTATTGACTCATCGCTTTTCAGCATGCCGTCAGGCTTCTGGCCTCTCTGCGGCGGTCTTGTTGCGCCTTTCATTGGCTGGCTGAGGTTGTCCTGCGGCCCGTAGGCGATGGTCATGTAAATATTAAACCGGTCATAGAGAAAATCAGCCACAGCCCTCGACTCAGTCTCTGACATGGCATGGGCTCCGCTGTTAAGCCCGAACTCCTCGTATTTATGTGAGAAATTTGCATTGAATGCCACTCCGCCTTCCCCGTCTTCATTGTAAAGGCCGTCGCCATCGTTATCAATACCCTCAGAAATAACTATATAGCTCCCTTTTTCACCCTTAGCGGGGTCAGCCGCTACCATTATACGCTTGTCAGCCGGGGAGGATATCCATGTGCCTGCGGGGTCTTCAATACGTACAAGGGTGATCATTCCGTCGCCGTTAAGGTCGTCAGCAGGATCCTCACAGAAGATGAAGTCACGGTCATCGTCGGTGCTTACTGAATTGACATTACGCTCATATTTGAGCTTTGAGAAATACTGCGCAGAGGCATCAGGTGAGACATCGGGAAGCACATAGAATGTCACTTCATCAAGCAGGGCGCTTATTTCCGGCTCACCGGAGCGCCGGAGTATCTCCTCGGCAAAACCGATAGCCATCTCGCGCGAATGAATATAGCGTCCGTCAATGCCTCCCACGATGGCAATACCTGGCTTGTTTTCAGTGGCGCTCCGTCCAATGGTGAGGGCAAAGATATCCTTGCCGCCGGCGGTGGTGCAAAGAGTAGAAATACTGCACAAAGTAGGATAGTTTTTCTCCAACGCCCTGATGCGTGTTGCAAGCCCTGCATTATCAGGGAGAATGCCGGCGCTGAGAGGACTAATAAGAATGGCTGATAACACAATTGTTATCACTGATTTTCTGATTTTAAGCTGCATAATGATCTGATTTCGACATGATTTTTTCTAAATCGTGGATGAAAATACAACATAATAGAACCTTACTGCTCATTATCCTGTTTCATTTTACGTAGTTTTTGATTTTTTAACAGATCAGTAGCTTTGGATGTGACCCCGGAAATCAGTGTTCAAAAGAGGATTGTAACTTTCAAAACCTATTTGAGCTTTATTAATTACAACATTTGCCGGCCAGAGGGATAATGCTAATTTTGCATTTTAAAGCGGTAGATCATGAAGAAATTGGCTGTGTGGCTTTTAACGGTGATGATCTTTCTTGTATCGTGCGGAACGTCCGGCAGCAAACAGGGAGCAATGGTCATTACTGTCTCAATTCCTCCTTTCACGTACTTTGTTGAAGCCGTAGCCGACAGTGATTTTGTAGTTAATGTAATGCTCCCTCCGGGCGCCGATCACCATTCATGGGAGCCCCTTCCCAGGCAGATAACTTCGCTGGCAGGGTCAGAAGCGTTTATTATCAACGGCAGACTTGGATTTGAGCTTGCATGGATGGACAGGTTCCGGGAGATCAACCCCGCTATGAAAATAATCGACCTTTCCAGGGGCATAGATCTGATTGAGCCGGTTGAGGGCGCTGGTCATTCAGGTCTTGGCCATGACGATGAAGGAGCTGACCCTCATTACTGGTTATCCCCTAAGGAAGCTTATAAAATGGCTGACATGGTCAGGGATCTCGTGACAGAGCTTAATCCTTCTGCGGCAGAGAGATATACTTTAAACTATAATAAACTGATTGACGCTATATCCTATGTGGACTCAACGGTGACAGTACTTTTAGCGGAAGCACCTTCAAAGACATTTATGATCTTCCATCCGGCACTGGCATATATGGCACGTGATTATGGCCTTGAGCAGATATCATTTGAAGATGAGGGCAAGAGTCCTTCTCCGGCCAGGATGAAAGAACTGGTTGATCTGACTCGTGAGCGGGGGATAAAGATTATCTTTATCCAGGCTGAGTATGATCTTAGAAGCGCGCAGGTGATTGCAGAAGAGACAGGTGTAACACTGGTATCAATTGATCCTATGAACTCTGAGTGGGGGAAGGCTGTTGTAGATATAGCAAAGGCACTAAGCATGGAGCATGGGGCAAGGAGCAAGGAGAAATTAAGAATTAAGAATTAAGAATTAAGAATTAAGAATCGATTGACTGCAAGACCGCAGGACCGCAAGACCGCAGGACCGCAAGACCGCAGAACCGCAAGACCGCAGGACCGCAAGACCGCAGGACCGCAAGACCGCA
>DATKUS010000264.1:0-36886 GCA_035530535.1 Bacteroidales bacterium | reverse complement strand
CAAGCCTGAACAATGGGTCCGCGAGCATGCTCTTGCCATCACATCAAGACGACGCTGGTGGGTTTCGGTAATTTTCTTTCTTATCGGCATCTACGGAGGTTTTATCCAGGCAGGAGTGGGCTTCTTCCTGCTTGCTGCTCTCGTCCTTGGCGCCGGTGTTGGCCTCACTAAAGCAAATGCACTGAAAGTGGTGATCGTTGCAATCTTTACCGCTGTAGCCCTGGCAGTCTTTATTTTCAGCGGGCAGGTGAACTATTTTATTGGAGCCGTACTGGCAGTGGGACAGGGGGTTGGAGCACTTATTGCTTCAAAAGTTGCAGTAAGCTGGGGTCCTAAGGTAGTCCGCATTATTCTGTTGGTGGCAGTGATGGCTTCCGCCCTTGAATTGACGGGAGTCTTTGACCTGCTGGCAAGAATATTCTGATATAACAGCTTCTGATCTACTTCAGCTTGAAGATATAGGTAATAGTGCCTTTTTGAAGAAGAGGAGCGTTATTATTGCTGTCAAACTTCGCTTTCATAGCTGCATCACGGGCTACCCTGAGAAGATATTCATCAAGGGTGGTGGAACCCTTGACACCTGCAACTGCCTTCGTGACTGATCCAGACCTTTCAACAGAAATCTCCACAACAACGGTGCCTTCAGCCTGATAGTCATATTTCGGTACAGGCAGGGACTGAAACCGCCTGTCACCAAGATTATAAGAAATTGTTCCATTGCCCGTACCGCCGCCAGGGCCATAATTTCTGACACCTACGGTCCCGGTTTCAACACCCTGGTTTCCTTCTCCTCCGGCAACACCTTCGCTGGTCCCAGATTCTCCCACATTGCCTGCATTGCCAAATGCATTTCTGGTACGGTTGTTAATCTGGTCAAGCCTGCGTTGTTCCTCCTCACGCTTAAGCCTCTCAGCTGTCTCCTGCTCAATCCTTTTGCGTTCAATTTCAGCCTCTTCCCGTCTTTTAACTTCGGCAACCCGCGCTTCAGCATCCTTCTTTAGCTGCTCCGGATCAGGTTCTTTCTTTTTAACTTCCACTGCCTCTTCAAACTCCTGTGTCAACAGGGCATCATCGGCTCCCTGTTCACCGGCTGACGGATCAGGCGGAGGGGGTATCTCTGCCTGTGGGGCGGGTTCAAAAAGACCGTTACCCGTCTCATCAAAACCAAAGTTTACCAACAGTCCTTCTTCAACAGTAACAGACATGGCAGGCTTCACCTTGAAAGCAAAAACCATAAGAAATATTGCAAGGAGCAAGTGTACAACAGCGCTCGCTGCCATTCCCTGTTTTTTTTCCCTGGTGAAAGATGATACTTTCTTATTATTTGGGTGTTGTTGCAAGGATAAGTTTATATTGGTTCTTTGCTGCAATATTCATCACATTCACAACATATTCAATGGGGACACTCCTGTCAGCATGGACTGCAATATAGATCTCAGGATTGGCACCTACCTTAGCCTGCAATGCCGCCTCCAGGTTATCAATACTGATCAGCTGATCCTCAATATAATACTGATGATCTGGAGTAATTGAGACTGTAGTCATGGGCCGGGCATTTGACTGGGTTGTCCCTTTTGGTAACAAAAGCTTAAGTGCAGTGGGATGCACCAGGGTCGATGTAAGCATGAAGAACAGCAGCAGCAGAAAGACAATGTCTGACATTCCTGCGGTACTGAAATTTATGCCTACCTTATTTTTACTGGTTATTGCCATGGAGTTTTACTTTACGGGTTCATTAAGGATATCCATAAATTCCACTGCCGTGGACTGCAGTTTGAAAACCACATTCTCAACCCTGACAACAAGGGCATTGTACCCGAAATAGCTGAGGATACTTACAATCAGTCCCCATACCGTGGTTAGGAGAGCAACATAAATACCACCGCTGAGGGTGCTTATATCAAGACTGTTGCCTGCCTGTGACATCTCATAGAATGCCTGTACCATCCCTATTACGGTGCCGAAGAAGCCAAGCAAAGGGGCAGCTCCTGCTATAGTGGCCATCGTCGGGAAATTCTTCTCAAGCTTATAAATCTCCATCTTCCCCACATTCTCAATGGCGGATTCCACATCGGCAACCGGTCTTCCAAGACGGGTTATTCCTTTCTCAATCATTCTGGCATGAGGAGTGTTTGTTGATCTGCAAAGCTTTAAAGCTGCATCAACCTTACCGTCAAACATGTAATCCTTTATACGGTTCATGAAATTACCGTCAACTTTAGTGGCCTTTCTGATCACCAGGAACCTCTCCACGAAAATGTAGAATGCTGTTAACGAAAGAATTGAAATAATGTGCATAACCCAGCCACCGGCAAAGTAAAGCTCAGCCAATGACATTGAAGCCTCTTTTCCAGCTGCCACAGCTGAAGTACCCTGTAATAAAATACCTGATAATATCATAATGTTAAAAGTTTTGTTAACTGTTTGAATTTCTGTGAGTGTTACCCTCCTGGTAACAACGCGCGAATATATGAAAAAAACGTGCAAACACTCTCCGAATTATGCTGGCTGTCAAAAAAATTGGTCTGTTGTTGAAATGTTATTCCTTCACGGTGCCTTCAACAGGTTCTGTTTTCTTTTTCTTCCTGTCATCAGAACGGATGAAAAGATCCTTCAACCTGTCAAAGTCGCGCCTCAGAAAGATACCGAACCCCTGGGTGTAAGGTGCTGTCTTGTAGAACAGATTGTCATTTGACCTGTTGAAAACCTTGAACCGTAGCTTCTCGGTTATCTTGAATTCAATATCAAAGTCACCTGAGATGTTGCTTGCCTGGGTATTGGACTGCTTACCGCCAACATCAAAGTTTCCGTTCAGAACCACTTTGTCATTGAGGAGCTGTGTTGAGAGAGCCACCTCTAGTTCCTGTGGCGTTATTTCATTACCGGGCCTGTACGCAAAACCTATGTCAAAATCATTGCTTATCTGTGACAGCCAGTTACTGAATTGGTTTGTAAGCATTTCCGTTGTTGTCACACCGATTGCCGAGGCTCCCTGGGTTGTTGTCTGGGGAACCGCAGAAAAGAGAGAAGGATCAGGATAAAAACTGTTCATGACCAGAAGGTACAGAAACTGCCTGCTCAACTCCTCCTCAGTGTTGATTGCCATCTTGAGATACTCCCTGGTCTCATCATCGGCAGTGGGAAGGCTAATATCGAAACCGACAACCGGGTTAATAAGCTTCTCAGTGAGATTGAGATGGCATTCAACAGGTATCCTCTCCCTGAAAGCCTCATCGGGGAAAATGTTATACAGAGATGTCTTGAGTCTGTAAATAGCTTTAATATTAATATCTGCATCAGTAAGATCGCCGTTCCATGATATTGTCCCTCCCTCTTCAACAGAGAACCTCTTGTTCAGTATGTTTCCAAGGGTGAAAAGATAGTCGCCGTCTTCAATCACATAATCACCTGACATCTTTACATCACCCTTGTTGTTCATGCTGATATTGAGTTTGCCGGCACCCGTACCCCTGATCACATCACCGGCCTTGGAATCCATTATCAGCTGCACCTCTGCGGCAGGAGTGACTTCAAGGTCAAAATTCAGCTCCATTCTGCTTGTGGACTCATTTTTAACAAACATGCTTTCGTGTTCCTTCGCAGCTTTATTTTCTTTCTGTGTTTCAATAAATATAATGTACGGGAACTCACTCACCGTAGCACTGGAATTCAGCGGGATAAAAAAGGCAGTGTTGTTCTCCGTGCGTGCGGATATATTAAATACCATCTTTTCTTCCGAACCCTTTATACTTGCATAACCCGACGCATACGCTGTACCGTAAAAGATATCATTGTCCTTCGGCTTTGTATTCAGGACCAGCATATTGTTCATATCGAAATTCAGATCTATCCTGAAATTCTTAAATGAGTTGTGAGCCAGAATTCCGTTTACCTGGCCCTGGTTCTTCTTTTCGTCATAAATCTTTATTTTCCGGAACTCAATTCCCTTCCTGGTAAACCTTACACTATCAGAGAAGTTATACCTCGTCTGCAGAAAATCGACTTTCATGGATGCATCCTCAGCCTTTATTGCGCCTGTCAGAAACAACTGATTCAATCTGCCTCTGAGATTTACCCTGCCAGATCCTGCACCCCTTACATCCGAGGCAAACGACTTTACAACTGAATTCAGGATATTCAGGGGCAGCCTGAATGCAGAAGCTGAAATATCCGCAAATTTTGTGGCCGGATTGTAGGTGCCGCTTATATCAAAGAACTTTGACCCCTCAAAGTCATTCTTCACATTTATTACAACAACTTTTTTAAGAGGATTCCATTCGCTTCTGATTGTCACTTTACCGTAAGGACTGTAGTTCAGTAGGAATTCGTTTACAGTTATATCACTTTCAAACAGAAAATTATCACGTATATCTGACAATGTGATGGCTCCATTAATGATGCCTCCGAAATTCATTTGGAGGGCACTCTCATCTTTCTTTTTCTTGTTTTTCTTGCCCAGGTTATTCAGGTATGCAAGATTAAGCCCTTCAAAACTGAAAGTAAGCTTGTCACGTGGATTTGAAGACAGCAACCCGTCAAGCCTTAGATAATTTGTTATACTGTTTACTAGGATATCATCAAACCTGGCGCTGGTGGAGTCAATAACCACGTGACCCGGATTTACTTTCCAGGGTGAGCCGTCAACGAAAAAGTCAGTAGGTAAAATGCTGATATTTAACACCGGTCTCTTCCGGTTATTCAGGCCGTAATATGCTGCAGCCTGTAATTCGCCAAGAGTCCTGCCATCGTCTTTATTATCCCAGCTGACAGCGAGATTCATTGTGTCAGGATGAGTATCCAGGTCAATAATGAAGTTCCTCAGTTCGGACTTGTCAGGCAGCTGCAGACTGTCAGAATTCAGAGTCACATTCATTTTATTACCCCTTACAGAACCCTTCACCGCAAGGTTTTTGAATACAGCTCCGCTTATTCCGAGTTCCTGAGAGATAAGTGTCGTTGATAAATCTGTACTGTCAGCATAAAAATATCCAGAAAGAGTGCTTCCGTCAGCTATACTGATGCCGGCATTGAAAAAGTCACTTAGTTTATCTGCTTTTTTGAAACGCATGCTGAAAGTAAAGTTGTTTTCCTCAAGCTTTTCTGGTGCTGAGGGTGCCTTGAATTTTGTCGGAAACAATCCAGCCATTGCAGCCTTTACAGCAGTCCCTAAAGAAGCATAGGTATGCTTTCCCCTGACCTCACCGTCAGCAAAGTCAGAATGAAGGGTCAGGAGCGGTATTTCATTCTCCTTACCTGAATGGACCAGAAAATCATAAATTGTTATCTCCCCGTTTGAATTCCGGAGTGTAGAATTGATAAGGCGCAGGTCGCCGTCAAGGTTGTCAATATTATTTCCGGTGAAAGTAGCCGTGAGAAGTGCCGAGGCACGGTATACAGTGTCACGGTCCTGCAGCTTAAGCTTATACAGATCTGCATGGGCAAGGTTCATGGTGAAGTCAAATTCCGGAAGAACATCGCTTAGATCAAACCTCCCGAGGATATCCATTTTCATGTTCCTGTCTCTTACCTCCACAGTGCCGTCCCAAACCTTGTCACTGTATTTCCCTTCAAGGGAGACATTCCGATACTGATATCCATTAATATCTACACTGTCTATTACTCCGTTAATATTGGCAGAAAGGTGTTTGAATGACATCATTGACCCGTCTACCTCAGCGTGCAGCCATAACCCTCCAAACATGTCGCTGTTCTTTGTAAGATATCCGAGATCAACATCATCAGCATTAAGTAAACCTTTGAATCTGAATGTGTTATTTTCATCAGGTCTTAGTGAAATGTCCGTTGAGAAACTGCCTCTTTCTGTCTTCAGTGTACCGAAGGCGACAAAATCGGTTGTAAAACCGTTAAAGCTTCCCACAAATGAAATCTGACCCAGGTCATGTGCGATGGGAGGCAATTGCGGAGGTCTGCTGCTTTTAAAATCCAGGCTCTCCATATCGTCCGCGGTGGTCCGGAGGTCGGCAAAATCCAGGAACATATACATGTCATTAGCCGCAGGCAGGCCGGAAATGTCAAAATCGCACCGCAGTCTTGTTGCTGTTGAATAGTCAAGCGCTACATCCCTGCCCCTGAGCTCTGCCACTGTCCCTGTCAGCTTACCTGAAAGATAAACAGTCTCATGTATAGCTTTTAATGGGGCGGCAAAATACCCAAGGTCTGAAATACGGATGACAGACCGGCGCAGAGAAATATCAAGCCCGACCTTGTTTATGAAATCAGAATATGCTGATGAATTACGAGGGAGAATGCTGATCCTGTCTGCTTTTATTACACTTGAATCAGTGACGAGGTCTATGTCTTTAAAGTAAAGAGCGCTTCCCCTGAGCACAGCATCCATATTCAGACCTGCAGACTTAAAACCTTTTGACTCCGTGAAAGTAAGTCTTCTGATATTGAAACATACTGAATCGGGGATAATGTGCATATCTTCAATCCTGCCATTCAGCGAAGTTATCCTCAGGTCTTTGAAGTTAATTATTCCGGGCTTGCCGGCAACAGTGTCATTTTGATCTGTCAGGGAATAGGTTCCGTCAATAATCTCAATATCGGCTATGTCCAACGAGATTTTCTTTTTTAAAGTATCCTGCACTTTGTCGCTTCTCATAGCTTCAATGAACCATGAGAGGTTCAGGATG
The DNA here is from genome assembly GCA_035530535.1 of Bacteroidales bacterium. Taxonomy (GTDB): domain Bacteria; phylum Bacteroidota; class Bacteroidia; order Bacteroidales; family VadinHA17; genus SR-FBR-E99. The sequence continues at coordinate 30,230 of DATKUS010000264.1, read as the reverse complement.
CCTGAAGTGTCCTGGTTCATCCTTAGGTCCGGCTCATAAATATCTATTTTCCCTAACCGGTACATCTTCTCCGCCGGTCTGAACTCCCTGATCCTCATCGATGCCTGTCGTGCATACAGCAGGGTATCACGATTCTGATCCTTAATCAGTATATCATATAAAACCAGTTTATTAAAAAAGGTGTATGAAACCTCTCCGATAGAAATTTGTGCCCCTATCTTTCCTGAAAAATATTCAGTGAACCTATGTGCCACAAAGGTCTGAAACTTGGGCGTACGCATGAGTACAGCTGTAAATGCAGGGACAAAGATCAGCACTGCAGTCACAACAATAAGTGACCTGACGATATTTTTAATAATTTTGGCCATCGCTACAGCAAACCTGCTGCGAGCGAAGTTAATTTAAAAAAATGGCGAAAACAAAGCAGCAATGAGTATTACGATACTGGCCATAGAATCATCCTGTGATGACACCTCTGCAGCAGTGATAACAGATGGTTTTGTACTCTCAAATCTCATTGCAAACCAGGAAATCCACAGGGCTTATGGAGGTGTAGTACCGGAACTTGCTTCAAGGGCTCATCAGGCAAATATCATTCCTGTTGTTGCCCGGGCTCTTTCCCTGGCAGGCAAGGAGAGGGGCGAGGTCAGCGCCGTAGCCTTTACACGTGGCCCCGGGTTGCTGGGTTCATTACTGGTAGGAACATCCTTTGCCAAGGGTTTCGCCCTGACACGGAATTTGCCCCTTATTGAAGTAAACCATCTGCAGGCTCATGTGATGGTGCATTTTGCTAAAGAGCATGGAAGAGAAAATTGTATGCCATCCTTTCCTTTCCTCTGCCTGCTGGTGTCAGGAGGCCATACACAGCTTATTGTTGTTCGTGATCACCTCTCAATGGAACTTATTGGAAACACCATTGACGATGCGGCAGGAGAGGCATTTGACAAATGCGCCAAGGTTATCGGACTTCCTTACCCGGGCGGCCCTTTCATTGACAGATTGGCAAAAGAGGGTGATCCTGACGCATTTCAGTTCTCCAAACCACGGATACAGGGACTCGATTTCAGCTTTTCAGGGCTTAAAACGAGTTTTCTCTATTTTCTGCGCGACAGGCTTAAGGAGGATGAGAACTTTGTGAATTCAAATATCAACAGTCTCTGCGCCTCATTACAGCAAACGATAATCGAAATACTGATAGCGAAGCTGGTGAAAGCATCAAAAGAGACCGGGATACGGGAGATCGGAATTGCCGGAGGCGTCTCAGCAAATTCAGGTCTGAGGACAGCGGTAATGACTGAGGCATCAAAGCGCGACTGGAATGTGTTCCTTCCTGAATTCAGATATACTACTGACAATGCTGCAATGATAGGCATAACAGGATATTACAAGTACCTGAAAGGCGAGTTTACTGATCATAGTGTGGTGCCGCAAGCTCGTATGAATGTTTAATATTACTAAATTCAGACTATGAGCAGGAGGGACCTGTCAACTCTTTTATTATTCATAGTAAAATGCCTCCTTGCCCGGGTAATAATATCGCTTGCGGGCGATCTCCTCAGGATAAAGGAAGTACTCAATGTCAGCTTCAGAGCAAAGCTTTCCCTCACCGTCAAACAGTCTGCAGTATAATTTTGCGCTCTTCTGATCCCGGCTGATTAACTCGGCATCAAGAGTGACCACCCCTTTGCTGATGTAAGCGGGCCTGAGATATCTTACTGTCATCACTGATGTAACAGCGGAGGTACCCGCTTTTACATATATGCACCATGCACCTATTTCATCAAGAAGAGTGGCTATAATACCCCCGTGTATGACATTAATATAACCCTGGTACTCCGGAACCGGACGCCATTCAGCATGCAGGTGACTGGCACTTTCTTCAAATGTAAGCTTTAGACCTGTAGTATTTGCCGGTCCGCACCCAAAACATCCGTTCTGATCCCATTCAAACGGATTCCTAATTCTGACTCTCTTTTCCACTGCTTTGTCTCTTTTTCTGGGCCACCCAGGCACTTAAGTAAAGTAACGAAATAATAAAATAAATGATACCGATAATAAGGGTCAGGATCATCAGTGTGAAAGAAGGTTCCTCTTCCGGGGTAACCGCCTTATTCATTTTGTCAGTATAACCGAATAATGCAATACAGATCACGGCCACTGCCAGCGCCAGTCCCAGGAACACCATTGACCCATCAATAACCGTGGTGCTCTTGTAGAGAGGACTGCCGGAGAAGACCTTGAATGTCGAGCTTGCATATTCTTCCGCCTTCTTGCGTGCCTCTGCCTGCCTGTAATCCACCCAGGCCTGGTAATAACGACTGTAATCTTCCTCGGTAACTCCATTATTGTGAGGATGTGCTATAAGATACTGATAAGCCTCCGTGATTTTTACGAACATATCCTGTGCACCTGGTGAATGATTCCGGTCAGGATGAAACTCCATCGCCTTAACTCGGTATGCCTTCCTGATCTCAGCATCGGAAGCTCCCTGTCTTATGCCTAATATTTTATAGTACTCCCACAAATTCATTATCTCAAATCAATCACTAAATAAGGGATTTTTATCTTATTCATCCGGATTGACACTGTTTTTTTCCGGTTTATTCTATTTTTGCAGTTTATAATGATTCTAAATAAGCCGGTTAATGGAAAATTCTCATATTCTTTTTGCTTTTGGTCTGACACTGTTTGCCGGCCTTGCCACAGGTGTTGGCGGTATGATTGCCTTTTTTGCAAAAAGAACAAACACATCCTTTCTCGCTTATTCACTTGGCTTTTCAGCTGGAGTGATGATATATATATCACTTACAGAGATACTTACGGAGGCAAATATTGCTCTTACAACTTCTTATGGGAGTGATAAAGCAGCATGGTTCACCTTTCTGTCCTTCATTGGTGGAATTGCTCTTACAGCATTAATAGACAAGATTATTCCCACCAATGAGAATCCTCATGAAATGAAGAGGATTGAACAGATGAATCCTGATGACAATCACTCAGAAAAGAACTTTGAGAAGTATTCTGAAAGACATTCTGAAAGACACCGGCGTGGGGAAAAAGGCCATCATCACCATGGCGGTCACTACTATCATCAAGATCACAAACTGATGCGCATCGGGATCTTTACTGCCATAGCACTTGGCATCCATAACTTTCCGGAAGGTATCGCTACGTTTATGGCAGGTATGGCCGATGTTACAATTGGCGTCAGTATAGCATTGGCCATTGCCATACATAATATCCCCGAGGGGATAGCGGTTTCGGTTCCTGTTTATTTTGCCACCGGCTCCAAAAAAAAGGCTCTGCTGTGGTCCGTCCTCTCCGGCTTTGCCGAGCCGCTGGGTGCAATAATAGGATTGCTCATTCTCTCACTGTTCAAGACTGATGTTGTTTTTGGATTTGTGTTTGCAATGGTAGCCGGGATTATGATATACATTTCATTCGACGAACTGCTGCCGGCCGCACATAAGTACGGAAAGCACCATACGGCCATCTACGGGCTGATAAGCGGCATCATTGTGATAGGACTGAGCCTGATATTGCTAAAGTAATCTGCCACCACATAGGCATTCCTTTAGCCTCTTTCCCTGACCCTGCAACTTAATAGATTTACTGTACACCCTCAACAGCCTTCGGGTCATGCTTGTGCTTGAAGAAAATGGCAAAGAGCACTGCAACCACCAGCGAATAAGCTGCGAAGGTCATCCAGATGCCTTTCCAGTCAAAAGCACCTCCTTCCAGAACAAAATACCTGTCGATAATTATACCGCTCAGACGACTTCCCAGGAAAGCACCGAATCCGTTTGTCATCATCATAAAGAGGCCCTGCGCACTGGCCCTTATATTCGGTGAGCTTTGTGTTTCCACAAAGAGTGAACCTGAAATATTGAAAAAGTCGAAAGCCATGCCGTAGATGATGCACGAGAGAACTATCATCCACAGACCCGCGCCCGGATTACCGTACCCGAAGAGCCCGAATCGCAAGATCCATGCCACCATACTCATCAACATCACTTTCTTGATCCCGAATCTGCGAAGAAAGAAAGGTATTGTAAGGATGAACAGGGCCTCAGATATCTGTGATATTGACATTATTATTGCCGGATACTTCACCGCTACAAGATCCCTGTATGCGGGGATATTTGCAAAATCATGAAGAAAGGTATCACCGTATGCGTTTGTCAGCTGCAGCGATGCTCCCAGTAACATGGCAAAGATGAAGAATAAAGCCATTTTGGTACTTTTGAACAGCTTGAATGCATTTAGTCCCAGCTCCTCAATAAGTGATTTCTTGTGACCTGAGGCAAGAGGAGGACATTTCGGAAGGGTGAAGGCATATATGCCAAGCGTAAATGAGGCTGCAGCAGCAATATAAAACTGGAACGGCGAAGTCTCGAGGCCTGTAAGGCTGATCACCCACAAAGCAATGATGAAGCCGATGGTTCCCCATACTCTTACCGGCGGATACTCTTTTATTATATCCATCCCTTTTCCCTTCATCGACGTATATGCCACCGTAATGGCAAGGGCGATGGTGGGCTTATAAAACATCATGTTCACAAGCATCACCCAGAACAGGGTTTTCGGGTTATCAATCATGGGAACAAAGAGGAGGATAGTCCCCCCTATAATGTGAAAAATACCATAGAGTTTTTCGGCATTCACCCAGCGGTCAGCAATTATTCCCGCTATGGCAGGCATGAAGAGCGAGGCCAGCCCCATTGTGGAAAAGACTGCGCCGAACTCCGTGCCGGACCATTGCTTTGTCTGGAACCAGTATGCGCCGATGGTCAATAGCCATGAACCCCAGATAAAAAACTGCAGGAAGTTCATTAAAATAAGCCTGTTCTTTAATCCCATGATTGAGTGTAGTTAAATTATATATAAGCCATTTGGAATTGGCGCTTATTTAGTCCCGAAAAGCCTGTCGCCCGCATCACCCAGCCCTGGCACTATGTAGCCATTTTCGTCCAGGTGACTGTCAAGGGCAGCCAGATAAATATCAACGTCAGGGTGATCTCTTTCCATCCGGGCAACGCCCTCAGGCGCCCCCACAATGCATACCAGCCTTATTGTCACTGCTCCCCGGGCCTTTATTGCCGTGATTGCTGCACTGGCACTTCCACCGGTAGCAAGCATGGGATCAAGAACCATCACTATGGAGTCAGGTAATGTAGAAGGAAATTTCGCGAAATACTCCATAGGCAAAAGTGTCACATGATCTCGGTACATGCCAATATGCCCAACCTTTGCCGTTGGTATAAGATTGGTGATGCCGTCAACCATTCCAAGACCGGCCCTGAGAACAGGAATAAGGACAATATCCTTTGCCAGTTCCGAGGTCCTGCATGAAGATAGGGGAGTATCAATGACAATGTCTCGCAGCGGAAGATCCCTGGATATTTCATAAGCCATCAGACCTGCTATCTCATCAAGGTTCTGCCTGAAATCCTTGGTTCCGGTTTCCTTCCTTCTGATCTGCGATAGCTTGTGAATGATCAGAGGATGGGTAATAAGTTTAAGCATCAGTCAGCAGTTTATTGTACAGGGTACCCAACAGGATTGTTCAGCAATGGATACTGGCTCTCAGTCAGGCTCAGCAGTTTTTTAATACCCTCACTGTTCATGAAGGCTCTCGGGCGGGTCATCAGACCGGTACCGGCACAGAAAAGAGATATGTTTTGTGAAATTATTCCTGCATCCATGGCTGCCCAGCTCATATTCCGGGCAGTATCGTTACCCCTGAAACGCGAGATGTCTGATATCATCACCAGGAACACCGGGGCACTTGAAAAGTTCGCCTGCGTGTCATATACCAGAGCCCTGTTGTCTCCCTGTACTCTGGCAAAAAGCAAATTATTTTTTGCGTCATACAAGTATGTCCCCTCTTTTGTAAACAGGTATATATCAACATCCTGAGCATTCATGGCGGAGGGTGCTGTACGTTTTCCTGATCCGGACCTGTTGATGCCGGCAGCTGCCCAAAGGAGATCTGAGAGATCCTGCAGTGACAGCTCTTTCGGACTAAACGCTGTTGCTGATGCCCTTTTCTCAAAAGCCTTCATAATTGTCATGCCCTTGTTCAGATCAGGAGCATTCAGACTGATATCCTTAAATTCCTGGCCTGCAACAGATACTGAAATAAGCACGACCATTAAAATAAGTAGTATTCTTTTCATAGTGCTAAATTTAAATTCGGTTGACGAAGTTATAAAAGTTACAGTTCTTCCCGCACCGTCTCTTTTGTTTTTATTACCAGTCGGAGAGACTGGTCAAAAGTAAGGTAGTTCCACATCCAGTTTAAGAATATGAAGAGCCTGTTTTTCGTTCCCACTATTGACATCAGGTGAACAAAAAGCCATATTACCCATGCAGGGAAGCCGCTGAACTTAAGCAAATGAATATCAGCCACCGCAAGGTTCCTGCCAACTGTGGCCATTGATCCCCTGTCTTTGTACACAAACTCTTTTGGAGACTGACCTTTTACCACTCTCTTCAGGTTTCCCGCCAGGAGCCTGCCCTGTTGAATAGCCACCTGTGCCACCTGAGGATGCCCTGCAGGATATTTATCTGTGACCATCAAGCAATTATCACCTATGGCAAAAACGTTATCATGACCGTTCACAAGGTTAAATTTGTCCACCAGGAGACGGTACCCCCTGCCTATACTTTCTTTCCTTATTCCCTGCATTATGTTGCCGCTTATCCCTGCAACCCAGAAGACATTTGAGGAGACAATATTTTCACCGTTGCTGAGCAAAACCCTGTTATCAGTATATTCCCTGACAAAAGTATTCAGTATCACATTAACCCCAAGCTTTTTTACAAATCTCAGAGCACTTGCAGAAGCCTTCTCAGACATTGATCCAAGCAGTTTTGCATTGGAATCTATAAGTGTGACCTGCATGCGGGCCGGATCAAGTTCAGGGTAATCCTTCGGAAGGATGTATTTCTTCATCTCTGCAAGGGCCCCGGCAAGTTCAACTCCTGTTGGTCCTCCGCCAACTATTACAAATGCCAGGAGGGAGGATGACCTGTTTTCTTCCGGGGTATTCAGCGCCGCCTCAAAGCTCTGAAGTATGTGATTTCTTATATCAAGTGCCTCGGGAATGCTCTTCAGGGTCATTGTTCTCTTTTGCAGGTCTTTATTCCCAAAAAAATTGGTGTCACAGCCAATGGCAATGACAAAAAAATCATAATGCAGGGATCCTATATCTGTCTCTACTTCCCGGGTGTCAGGAAGCACCTTAAGAACCTGACAAAGTCTGAAATGGAAAGCTTCCTCATTCTGAAAGATCTTCCTGAAGGGAAACGCAATGGCACTTGGCTCAAGCCCTGATGTTGCCACCTGGTAGAACAACGGTTGAAACTGATGGTAATTCTGCCTGTCAAGCAGAATTACCTGGAACAGTCTCCTGTCAAGTTTGCGTGCAAGCTTCAGACCGGCAAAGCCGCCACCTGCAATAACAACTCTTTTTCTTAATCCCGGGTCCGGGATATTTGTAACCGGTATCACCTGTTTACCCTCCAGGCGTTTGAAATGTTTACGGCAATCATTGCCAGCGTAACCGTCATAGCAAATATTTGTCTTTTCATTTTTTTCTTTTTGATGATCAGTTCAGTCATTTAGAATCAAGACTCCCGAACACTTTCTGAAGGATGGGAGAGACCCTGGCTGACACTTCTTTCCTGATCTTCAGCTCTTCACCTTCTACCTTGAGGAAGATGCCGTCAAGAGCTTTTCTTGTCAGAAAGTCATCAAGATTGGTTGTCACCGGTTTGAATCCTCCAAGCCGGCCCGCCAGACTGTTGGCAAAACTGTTCCATTTTACAGTCAATGCCTCCCACGACTCCTGGGCTGAGATACCTGCCACAATATCCTTGCGGGTGGAAGTCTCTATTTTGGGTTTATAAAGGTTATAAAGATCTGTATATGTGGTTGATATAAGGTACTGAGTGGCAGCGTTATCTGCTCCTTTGAGAATATTGAAACCGTCAGCGATGGTCAGCTGATTCACTGAATTCACAAAAATGGGAGCAGCTTCCCTGGCGGCGTCCTCCGCAGCCCTGTTGATATTCAGAATGAGATCCTCAATTAACTTCTGTCCGCCGGGGATCTTTGAGATATTCTCAACAATCACGGCGGCTTCCTCAGGAAGAGGTATCTTAACCGCAGGGTCATTGTAGTAGCCGTTGGCAGCCGACAGCTTTCCTGCAGAATTCCTCGCCCCAATTATGAGCGCTTCTTTAAGTCCGCTTATAACATCAGCCTCTGTCAGGGCCCCTGTAGTCGAAACGGTCTGCAATACCTGCATCAGCTCCGTACAGGCTGTAAACATGGCTAATGAGAGAAAAAGTACAAGTAATCTTGTCTTCATAATCTTATTGTTTTAATATAATCGTTACATCTGCTGCGGAACAGCCATTATCCTAAAGGCTAAATCCTGACTAAAATTATAAAACTTTAACTGATCAGTACTCACTGCTGCTTTCTTTCACAAAATACTATGTAGTATCTTTTAGTGATCAACCTGAGCAGAGGCCTTATGCCAATAGCTTTGATCGGCGCTGCCCAGCTTTCACTGTCAACTATCTTCCAGCCGCTCTTCTCAAGGAGCCAGTCGAACTGTCTTTTTTCAAACTCATGATAATGCCTGTCCCATTCAGAGTTCTCATTCCAGTAAGCTTTTGCAAACCATAAGCGAAGAGGAACAGACACAATAAGTTTCCGGGTTCTTATCTCCCGAAGAATATTGTACGGGGCAAGCAGGTGTTCAAAAACCTCAAAGGAGGTTGTTACATCACCCTCATATTCAGCTATCTTATGGTACTCGGTGTCAAAATCCTCACCACCGGTGTTTGTCACATTCAAACCGTTCTTAACCATTACTTCTGAAAGAGGATTGGGAGTACCCAGGTCCGTTATATGGTCAGAAGGAGTGATATGCTTCAGCATGAAATCCAGTGTCCTCCGGTACCTGTTCCTTCTTATGTAGTCAAGCTGTTCAAGCCCAATAATTTGCCTATCACTCATTATATCAGCAGATTATTTTTACCTTTGTGCAAAATTTCAGAGACAGGTGTAAAGACTCTTCGTAAAACTACCTGCAAAGAAAATCCTTTTTTTACTTTTGCACCCCAATAACATCAGAAAATGGAAGAAATAAGAAATATAGCGGTTATTGCCCATGTTGACCATGGTAAGACCACACTGGTAGACCGCATTTTGTATCAGGTAAAGCTTTTTCGTGACAACCAGGTGATGGGTGACCTGATCCTCGACAGCAATGACCTTGAAAGGGAGAGAGGGATCACGATACTCTCAAAAAATGTTTCGGTGCGCTACAAAAATGTCAAGATCAACGTTATTGATACCCCGGGACACGCCGACTTTGGCGGAGAAGTTGAAAGAGTGTTGAATATGGCTGAGGGAGTGCTCCTGATAGTAGATGCATTTGAAGGCCCCATGCCTCAGACACGTTTTGTATTGCAGAAAGCTCTGGAACTGGGTCTGAAGCCCATTGTTGTTATTAATAAAGTTGATAAGCCTAACTGTAACCCTGAGGAGACACATGAAAGGGTCTTTGACCTGATGTATAATCTGAAGGCTACCGAAGACCAGCTTGACTTCCCCACCGTTTACGGTTCTTCAAAGCAGGGTTGGATGGGACCTGACTGGGCTAAACCTGCAAATGATGTAACCTACCTGTTGGATACAATAATAGAGCATATCCCACCTGCAAAAAAAAATCAGGGCACTCTGCAGATGAGGATCTCATCGCTTGATTATTCGTCTTATATGGGACGTATCGCTGTAGGTAAGATCAGCCGTGGAACATTGTTGCCGGGCAGCCAGGTGTCACTCGTCAAACGTGACGGCAGAGTCATCAGGAACACGGTGAAAGAAGTATACCTTTTCGAAGGACTCGGGAAGGAAAAGACTAAAAAGCCGGTACATTCGGGTGAGATATGCGCTGTGTTTGGAATGGAAGATTTTGAGATAGGCGACACTATCGCTGATGCTCTTGAGCCGGAGGGCCTTGCATATATGCAGGTTGATGAGCCTACCATGAGCATGCTTATTGCGTCAAACAACTCTCCGTTTTTCGGACGTGAGGGCACACTTGTAACATCACGCCAACTCAGGGACAGGCTCTTCAAGGAGACGGAAAAAAACCTTGCCTTAAGGGTAGAGGAGACAGGTTCCTCAGATGCCTTTATGGTGTTCGGAAGGGGAATACTTCACCTGTCAATACTCATCGAGACAATGCGGCGCGAGGGATTCGAACTGCAGGTGGGACAGCCCAAGGTGCTGTTAAGAGATGTCAAGGGAATCAAACACGAACCCATCGAGGCACTGACGGTTCAGGTACCTGATAATTTCGCAGGCAAGGTAATTGAGCAGGTAACACAACGTAAAGGTGAGATAGTCAATATCGAGATAAAAGACAACCGCGCCTATCTGGATTTTAAAATACCTGCACGCGGGATAATTGGTCTGAGGAACCAGGTGCTGACAGTGACTGAGGGCGAGGCTGTAATGGCTCACCGGTTTGACTGTTACGAACCCTGGAAAGGTGAGATGGCAATTAAACGAAGTGGTTCACTGATTGCTATGGAGACAGGAACGGCTGTGGCCTACGCCATAGATAAACTTCAGGACCGCGGAAGATTCTTCATCTTTCCGGGTGAAGAGGTATATATGGGTCAGGTAATAGGTGAAAACACCCGTCTGGATGATATAACTGTCAATATCACAAAAACCAAGAAGCTTACCAATATGAGAGCCTCAGGATCAGACGATAAGGCGCTTCTCTCTCCGCCGATGCGCTTCTCCCTTGAAGAAGCCATGGAGTATATCGCCACAGATGAATATATTGAGATCACGCCTAAGTCAATGCGTCTGAGAAAGATAATGCTAGACGAAAATGACCGCAAGAGGGCCAAAAACAAAGAAGGCAGTAATGGTCTCTAGTAAGGGAGTCCGGTCTGAGGATCAATATCCTGAATGTTCAGTATCTCGATAACCACATAATTGCTCATGCCTCTCCAGGGAATGGGTTTGATATATTCCTTGTACCGCAATTCAACAAACTTACCACTGGCTCTCTCAAGCACTGTCGCAAGACTGTCATTTACTATACTGAAATCAAACTCATTGCTCTGCATGGATCCTGGCGTGGGGGTCTTGAAGCCCGTCTGTATCAGACGACCTTCCCATGTTTTAAATACATATCCCTTTTTTACCAGGAAATTAAGGTCTCCGGCTTTTACACCTTCACCAAAAACAAAGTAATGCCTCCACCAGAAGAGACCGACAGCAACCAGCAACAAGACGAAAATGATGGATTTGAAATATTTCTTCATTGTGGTAAGTATGAATTTATTAAAAGGTAATAAGCAACAGCGCCCTGATCAAAAAAGCAGGTAACTGCTTTTCACTATTTCTTCTCCTCGTCCTTGTCCCTGAACTTCTCTTTGGCTTCTTTAAAGGTGGCTTTCATGGTATCCCATATAGAGTCAGCTCCCTCTTTTATAGAATCCCATGCATCCTCACTCGATTCTTTGATGTCCTTGAGTTTCGATTTGCCTTCAGTGAGTTTAAGCTCCAGTTTATCTATCTGTTCATCATACCTGAGCCTTGTCTCAGCTGTAGCACTTTTAGCTTTCAACTTGAGGTTATCAATGTCTGTTCTCCATTCATCAAGCTGATTTTCAATCTTTTGCTGATAGTTTTCTTTTTTCTCTTCCATAATTGTAAATATTTTTCTTTATTGCTCCGAAAATTGACATCTCACCGTTTTCTGTCACAACCTTTGATTTGGTTCCGCTCTCCTGCTCTTTTATCCAGTTCTTGAGTGTTTTGTCAAAATCCACCTCAGGAATAGTGACTGTCAGTCCCGGATAAATGGAATTACCTGTAAGTACGCTGTCTATGGCTACTATTATGGGCTTCTGTGCATTTGCAGTCACTGCTGAAATAATTACTGTAAGGCAGATCAGGAAATTAAATTTCTTCACGTCTGTTATATTCGTTGAGGGTATAAAGTTAGGAGGAATTTGCGATTTATTTTGAATTATTTTACCTCATTCCCACAATGTCAGGTCAGGTCCCGTCTCCAGTTCAAGCAGTCTTTTTTTTCTCCAGATCCCGCCGCCGTAACCTGTCATTTTCCCGTCTGAACCAACCACCCTGTGACAGGGTATGATAATGGATATCCTGTTCATCCCGTTTGCATGGGCTACAGCCCTGATGGCATCAGGCTTACCGAGAGCTTTGGCCTGATCCATGTATGACCGGGTTGTGCCGTATGGAATTTTTAGAAGCTCATGCCACACTTCCTGAAGGAAGAGACTCCCGGGGGTCACCAGGGGCAGTGTGAACACCTTTCTCACTCCTTTAAAGTATTCTGCAAGTTGCTGTGTAAGAACCTCTAAGTGAGGATCTTCTCCATGAACAACCCGTGCACCCAGCAACTGCTCAAGGGATGCGATTTCCTTCTCTATTCTCCTCGCGTTATCGGCAAACTCCAGCAGGCAGATGCCCTCTTCTGTGGAACCTGCAATCATTTGACCCAGAGGAGATTCAAACTCAGTCAAACGGATCAGACTACTTTCCATGATTTCTCTGCTCATCAAGCTTTGACCTGTCAATATATGTAGGTGCATTTTTAGGCGCTGAACCTTTCCTGACCCTTCTGTACTCAAGATAGGTGAGAGGATCCGCTGTATCTTCAATAACCTCTGATTGAATTATCTCTCCTATGAATATCAGATGGGAGCCAGCGTCAACAGTGTCAGTGAGCCTGCATTCAAAAACCGCAACAGCATCATTCAGCACAATGGGTACACCTGTCTCGCCGTACTTTACTGACATACCCTGAAGCTTGTTATAATCCTTGCCACTACGGTATCCGAAGCGGCCGAAGAGCTCCGGGGCTGCTTTGTTGCTTAGCACGGAGACGGAAAATGAGCCTGTTTTTGCTATTATCCCGGCTGTGAAATTCTCTTTATTGCACGCCGTCGCAAATTTGGGAGGGTCAGAAGTAACCTGGAAGACAGTATTTGAAATATATCCGTTGCCTGATTCACTGCTACCTGAACAGACGATATACATTCCGTAGGAAACTTTAAAAAGCGCTTCAAAGTTTATCATGCTTCAGTTTTTAGAAAAGTTACTGCTTTTTATTGAACTGCGAAAGAGCCCTTGTCGTAGCTTCCTCACCTTCTTGAATTATCTCACTGGCCTTATAAAAGTCATATGTGCCGAAAGCATCTTTTGAAATGTTTACCATGATATCAACCCTGTGATTTCCAATCGTCAGTAATGCGATCTGATTCAGCATGATGCTGATGCTCCTGTTAGTCAGGTTAAATAGCCCGATATCATCCTTCCTGTTCCTCGGGATATCATTACTGAGCTTTTTCTGTATTAGCATTATCTGCTTCAGATATTTATTGTCAATCGTTGTTTTTGGCGTTATGACCTTTTTTTTATAGGGGATATTTGCATTTACAGCCACCACAACGAGAAGGTCGTTCTTATGCCGTTTTACCCTGTTGATGGGAACGGGATTGACTACTCCTCCGTCAACATAATAACTTCTTCCGATCTTAAAAGGCTGGAAAACAGTGGGTATTGAAATAGACGCCCTGATGGCATCAAAAAGTTTTCCGCTAGTGAATATCTGCTCGGATCCTTTTATAATATCAGTTGCAACAGCGCAAAAGGGGATGGACAGGTCTTCAATATTCCTGTCAGGAACAATCTCTTTCATTTTTTCAATGATCTTCTTCCCCTTTACAAGCCCCTTGCTGCTTATCGTCAGATCAGTAAGGCTGAGCACCTCCCTGATATCAAGAGCGCTGACCCACTCCTCAAACTCCCTGAGCTGGCCGGTGGCATAAATGCCCCCTACGAGAGCACCCATGGATGTCCCGGATACGGACCTGATATTGTAACCGTTCTGTTCCAGGACCTTTATTGCTCCTATATGGGCAAAACCTCTTGCGCCACCGCTTGATAATACTAATGCAATATCACGTTTCATATCAAAAACTTTCAGTCAATAATTTTAAGAAGAAGTCTTCCAGTTATAAGTGAAGAGAAATGATATCCGCAGGCATCACACCTGTATGCGGTAAAATAGGTATTTACAAACTTCGGTTTTGGTGCCCGTGACTTACAGTAAGGACACTCCGTTTCCATTGCCGGCAACTCTTCCGGAACATCAAAGAGCTCATCAAACGTGGGCTTGAAAGGAGAGACAACATTGGAATACTGGATCACCTTCAGGGATTGGTAAATAATGATCCAAAGATATAATCACTTCTTTACATTATTGCCCTTTGCCAGTCAGATTTTCAGAGGCAAGCCTAAAGCGTTTCGGGCGTTGGTATTTCATCTGTGCCGGTAACTCATATCCGGATGATGTTTCATCGCCGTGAAACAGTTAGTAAGGGCCATCGCAAGATGGATCAGGAAGGCTATATATACAGTGCCGGAGGCAAGAGTAACAAGACAGAAGATTAGTCCCACAGGTATCGCCCCGAATGCATCCCTGGGGCCCTGCGGAATATGGGCAGCAGAATAGAGTGCAATATTTATGGCAATTGCCGGCCAGATACCCAGATGATCTGCCAGAGGCATCAGCAACACACCTCTGAACAGTATCTCGTAGCCTGCCAGGTAAAGAGCCCAGCCTATTATATGCCAGGCAACAGTCCTCCTGGTCCATACCTTTGCCCTGATCTGCGGGAAATTCTCATAGTTAGGCGCTTTACGAGCCGTGAAACTGGCTGAAAACACCGCCAGAGCTGCCAGTCCTGTTGCAAATATGACAGTAAATGAGATATTTTCTGCCTTGAAGGAAAGCCCCAGATCAGCAAGGGAATAATCAGGCAACAGAATAAGACTAAATATTAGAGGTGTTATTCCCAGTACAGAAAAACCTAAGATCTTGGTGAATAAAAAGTATCTCACAGCTGCCGTGTCATGGTCTGACCTCCTGTAGAAAAAACTCCTGACCCTCCCTGACTGGGAAATAAACCAGTAAATCATATAGAAAACAATGGTCAGGATGACAGGTATAACAATTGAAAGATCACCTTCCTTTACCGTTAGATCAATGGGAAACAGTGCAACCATTAGCAGAATATATATTAAGGATTAATCTTTTTTGTGAAATTCCAGGTCCTGAAAATCAAAACTGAAGTCTGTCAAGGGAGATACCGCCTCCATTTTTATTCCTGAAGGTATACCCTCCCTGTCAAGTGAAAAGACCGCAAAGGCATCCGCATCCAGCGTCCTGTCCCTCCACCTCACAATAAAAGTGTTACCCTTGTAGTAAATCATTTCCCCGGAGAGTTTAGGCGATCTTACTGCTGTGAACCATAGCTTTCCGTTCTTCAGGGAGATAATTACATCACCAAACCAGACGTCGGAATAAGTGCCGGTAAATGGTGCGAGGTCAATTATCCCCTGGTTTGTCTTTTGCTGTTCTTCAATTGTCTTCCAGACGGCTTCGGTTAGTGCCATGGCGTTTTTCTGACTTTTCATCACCTGTTCTTTGTACTCCGTGATCCTGTCAAACCCGCTCATCCCGTAATAGCTGTCCTTTATTGTATTGGTTATCGCATTGTATGCATCATCTGACTGCTGGTTTGTGAATACTATGATCCCCAGCTTCATCTCGGGAATGATGGTGACCTGGGTAACAACACCCTGCAGACTCCCTGTATGACCAACCACCTTGTATCCTTTTTCATCTGCTAGCCTCCATCCTAATCCATAACCTGCAAAATGGGTGTTGTACGTTGTTTTACCCCTTACAGGGATGATGGTCTGAGGAGTCCACATCTCATCATGAACCTTCTCGGAGAAGATCTGCCTTTCAAGATCAGGGCCGTATTTTCCGTTATTGATCTGCATAATTACCCACTTGCTCATGTCAGCCACGCTGCTCATAATTCCGCCCGCAGGATTATGCAGACTTCCTTCATGCTTGGGCACAACCTGTAGCTTGCCGACTACCGGGACATGAGCGTCTATAATGTTCGACCTATCCTTCAGCCTGCCAATGGAGGCGCCTGACACTGTCATTCCAAGGGGCACCATTATTTTACTCTCCACGAATTCTTCCCAGCTGGTTCCGGAGACCCTGGCAACGACTTCTCCTGCAACAATATAAAGCAGATTATCATAATCATATTTGGTACGGAATGAAGATGCCTGCCTGAGATAACGAACATTGTGAATCAGGTCCTCCTTGCTGAAACTTGCCGAATCAGGCCATATCATCAGGTCTCCCGCACCAAGTCCCATCCCGCTTCTGTGTGTGAGCAGGTCTTTTATGTTAAAATCCTCGGTGACATAAGCATCATACAACCTGAATTCCGGAATTATATCACTCACTTTGGAGTCCCACGAGAGTTTCCCTTCGTCAATTAGTATTCCAAGGGCAGCAGCAGTAAAAGCTTTTGTGTTGGACGCTATGGCAAAAAGAGTGTTTTCATTTGTCTTCTCACCGGTGACAATGGACCTGACCCCATATCCTTTTGAATGAATTACTTTTCCGTCCCTGACAACAGCTACAGCAATACCGGGAACATCAAATGCCTTCATGGTCTGTTCCACCAGCTTGTCTATCTGAGCTGATGTAACAGGTTGTGAATATGTTGAAATGAACCACAGAAACAACAATGAAACTGACAGAATTTTCTTCATGATCCCTCCATATAAGTTAATCAGGTAATAAAGTTAAAAATACTTTCCATTTCCGGGACTGTGACTTCTGGCAACTCTTCATTTAAACTTCATAATTGACTTATAATTTTGTTTTCATCTGCATCCGGGAGTGGATGATTATGCAACATATTATAATTGGAGTCGTTTAAACTGTATGCTAAACATTAATGTTATGAAAAGGAGTCTGATCGTTATTTTAATTCTCACCGGCATTTTGTCATGGAACTGCTCCAGGACAATTGATAAGCCTTCTCTTAAACAGTCTTTTGAAGCTGGAACTGCAAAGATCAATGAAGCTTTACCAGTAATATCACAGACAAAGGGCTTTGATCTTATGTCTCTTTCCGGAGATCTTAACAAGTCTGCAGAAGATTACCATGACAGCATCACCCTGGACCTAATTGCCGGAATTTACGATTTTATGCCTGACACATTTATCTGCTACCGGTACATGAAACCGTTCTGGACTTTTAAAAAGACAGGTGAAAGTGATAAGATGATAGTCAATCTCCCGCAGAGAATGATGTTCCACCCGAGATACCTGCTTAACGTTACACCTCCTGACACCGTTCCTGTAAATGATTTTACAATTACGGCATCAGACTATCATTTCTATTATTCTTTCTGGAACAGATATGATTACAGTCTCTCGGCAGGGTTAACTCTTAAATCAGAGGATATCGGAACCCTTGATGTTAAAGCTGCAGGGGCTTCATTTGCTGACCAGTCATATTCATCGGCTTTTGCCTTTACTGATGATTACAGCATCCTGGTTACCAGTGAAAAAGGCGACACCTCTGTCAGATCTTTTGCCCTTATGGAAGGAGACAAGGCTCTGCTGAAAGAGACCTCGGTATTCATCTGGAAAGATTTCCGTATGGGAGAGAAAGTATACACAGTCTCTGTTGGAAACATTGACATAGTGAGAACTACTGGCATTGATTCCATACAGGTTTTTCTGGATGGGACGCTCCAGAAAACCGCTGCCGCAAAAATTACTGACGTTGACGGAGATGACGGTTCAATATGCCACCACAGGGACATACTCCTGACATTTGATGACGGAACCACTGCCAAATTGAGTGAATTGATAGGACCGGCCCGTGAGATTCTTAAGACCCTTGTAGACTCAATGCACAGCATGTATTTTGCCAAACATGTAGTTGATTATATAGCACTGAACATTTATTACCAGCCATATTTCATGCGCCATTAAAGTATCGGTAAATACCGCCAGACAGAAAACCACCGACAGACAGCCGGTGGTTTTTTGTCTGGCAGCGAAGATTGCCGGTAAATCTTTTATTTTATAACCTCATCAACGGATTACTCGATCACTTTCCGCTTCCTGAGGTCGTACTTGTCTCCGGTTTTCAACATGTAAAAGAGAAAATCCTTCTGAGGAAGTATTTTCTGGTCACTTCCTTCACGCGACCAGAATGTGCCGTCATATATAAGGACATAACTGGCGCCAAGAACCTCCATGGTATCCCCCTGTACTATCACCGCTGTATTTTCATCAATACCAATGCCCAGTAATTCAGGCTTTTCCTTCAGTATTCTGTACATGTCAAACTGCCGGTCCCTGGCAAGGACATGCTGGTCTATTGCAATATTGGTTACATATCCGAAACCCTTCTGGTGATCTCCCATCATTACCTGGTTGTCCTTTGTATCTCCCCTGGTAAGGAAAGAGCCCTGAATTGTTGCACCTGCCGAGGATCCGCCGATAGCACCTCCGCGGTTCAGAACATCCCTGAACATTTTCTCTGACAGGGTACCCTTATAGGAATCTACAAGCCGCCACTGTCTGCCTCCTCCAAACCACACTCCTGTGGCATCGGCAAGAGGCCGGGTAAAGAAAACACTGTTTGCAGTATCGCGGTTGTCGGTGTGCAGAACAGTTACATTTTTTGCACCCCGTGACCTTAGAATGTCACCATCCCTCTCTGAATAGCTCTCGGCACCTGCCGCCGTAGGTACGACCACAATACGCGCTTCAGGTCCGCCAGCAAGGTCAATAAAACGTTCAATGATGGTGTCTGATAACCTTCCTCCACCGACTATCACCAGGCTTCCTTTGGCAGGGCCGGTTGTCACAGGAATCCCGGTGTCACCCTGAGACATCAGACAACTGAAGGGAATTACGAATAACAGGGATGCAATAATTAAAGTTTTTATTTTCATGATGTTGCAATTAGAATTATCATTATGATCAGTGAGAACGAGTTTATCAGGATAAATGCATTATTAAACGCTCCTTTCTTAATGGGGTAAAACAGCACCCTGAAGAATAAGAGAATAAAGACAAGAGAACTTCCACTTCATAAGCTATGACAAATTTTTCACAGTCATTCCGTTGCCGTAATCAGACTCCCATTCCCACATTCGGCCTATTCCTGTCAATTTAGATTGATAAATGATTCAAATTATCTATTTGGTTAAATGTATAAAATTTCCGTTTTAATGACTATAATTATACTAAAAATCACTGTTAGAAAAAGGGATAGGGGGTGGCCGGTTTAAAAAGAAGCCCTGACTTATCAGGGCTTCTAAAGTTCACTTTGCCTTCTTTATCATGAAGACCGCCGGTACTCGTCTCTGGCCGGTTGCATCGCTTGGTTTAATCGTCTCTTTCCCGTTTATCAGCATGCATGTGCTCCCTCCGCCGTCAAGGTTCAGCGCTTCAACGCAACCCAGTGATCTGAGCAATTCTGCCTCATGTATCAGGGTGGCGCCTTCAGCCCTGCCGGGATTCCTCCCCTCAATAGCCATAATGATAAGATATCCGTCCAAAGTATACCCCATGGCTGTACGCGGGTGTCTGTCCCCAATGGCCTTCCCGGCAAACATCCTCTCCTGGTTGTTGGTGATGTTTATTTCACCGTTGGTCAACAGGGAAGGCCCTCCACCCACAGCTGTCTCCATTTTCCAGGGCCTGTAAAGACGACCTTTATATGATGATCCTTCAGGTTTTAACTCACCTGGAACAGGATCGGCCTTTTCTCCTGCACCCACAGAGGGGCCATATATCATTTCGTAAGCCCTCTTTCTTTCAATGTCTGTAAAGGTCCAGGCTACATCTGCATTCCTGTGCCTGTCAATGCCAATGGCGCTGCGGGTCACATAATGGTACAGGCTGTCTTCTTTACTGAAAACAGAAGGAATATTGAATGAAACCATCTCCCCTTCATCAATAACCACATTCACATTTCTCCTTTCAGGTGAAAAAAATGTGCAGTTGATAACCAGAAGAGGGTTGCCGTTCCGTTCATAATATACGGAAGGAGTCAGTCCCCTGTTCAGGGCAGTATCAACATCAAAAATTAACTCCGGGTCCCTTAGCGGCACTTTCACATAATAGGCAATTCCAGGCTTGCCCTCAAGGTTGTCACTGGTGTAGTAGACATGCATTGACGGTGGCAGAGGACCAAAAATTGAATCTGCATTAATCCAAGCAGGTTGTGCACAAAGCGTACCGAAGAACAAAAGTTCCGCAACAGAGGCAGTCACAAAAGTCTTTATATTCATCTAATCATATTTAAGTTTTGTATTGAGATAAGTGTAGATTAAAGCCCATATGTCAGCCTGCTGGGCATTGGTGGATGCTGCACCATGGCCTCCTTCAATGGTCTCATGGTAGTAAAGAGGATGTCCCATATCTATCATTTCTTAGTGTTACGTTTTATCATCAGGGTTACTGCCGCCAGGATTATTATTTCACCAGCTATAAAAAGGATCCAGTTATAATCTGTGGGAATATACTGGGCAATCGCCTGTCTTAAATTCTCTTCGTCAGCCGGAGTCCTTTTTCCTGCCAGGAAACCGTTCCTGATTAATAGTCCGGAATAATCTTTAATAAAAGTGCAGAGGATTATGAAAGCACCCAGGAAGACCAGCAGCCACTCATAAAAGAGTGTTCTGAATGAAGCTCTCCTTTCCTGCAGTGGTATCAGGACCGCTGCCATTAAGATCATTGTCAGTGAACAGATTACCGGCGCAAGTACCGGCCCGATCCAGCTTACAGGGATAAGGAAAAGCAGATCCCACGTCATGATTGAAGGAGGCCAGTCGAGAAACAGCTTCAGAGCCACATAATAGAAGATGTCCCATATGGCAAAGCCGTAAAGGAAATAAAGAAGCCTCTGCAGGATATTTTTGCCAGCAAGGATGCCCACCGAAGCAAGCATTATCAGAGTAGCAAATTCCCTTATCCATTCCACTGAAATCATTTCAGGCGAAAGCATCGTCAGCGGAAATTCAAATCCCCCCGGGTAATAGATCTGCCTGAGATAGACTACCACAATGGCTTCCAGAAATCCCATTGCAACTGCAAATACGGTAAGGCATGCAAATGTCTTTAAAGAATTTGAGCCTGTTGATCTCATTTGATATTCTACTAAAAATAAGATATTTACAATAGATATGGTAATACAGCTTTCCTCTCCTGCGGGTAATCAGCAAATGTTTTTTTGTACCACCGGTGATGGTCAAAGGCCCTGGGTATGAGGTTGCAGAATGTCCAGACGAAAAAGGAAAAGGCGGGCAGTGACCAGCATAATACTGCAAAACCAAGCCATTCAATTATCTCACCGAAGAAATTGGGACAGGAGATCTTATTGAACAAACCGCCGCGGGGGATCTGATACCCGTTGCTTCTGCTTTTACGCAGGTGTATCAATTTTTCATCTGACGACAGGTTTATGATCATGCCTGTAATAAATAGAAGCAATCCGATGATAAACCTTGGATCAGTCAACCAATCCGGAGTGTACCTTGTCTGAAGAGTACCGGTGTAATAGCCTATGAAGCTTGCATTTACAGTGTTAAACACGATTGCCATCAGCGCAATGAGAAGTGGCATTTGCTTACCTGTTGTCCTGATCCGAAAAGGAAAGACTATTGACCGGTTAATGTAATGAGCTGAAAATAACGCGGCAACTATCCATACTGCGACATTCTTCTCACTTTTTCCCGTTACAATAAAATAGAGAAAAATAAGCAGGGTTGGGAGTTCCATCAGCAACCATCCAAGCCTGTTCGGGATTGAAAAACCCCATTTTCTTGTTGTATGCCTGCCGTATGGAGCCGTTATGAAGAGCAATACTATAAATATCAGGCATGCAACAGATATCCAGAGCCAGATAAGTGTGTCAAATGTTGTTTTCTCCATCAGATATACCTGTTTTCTTTAAACCATTGAATTGTATCGGAAATAGTTGCCTTGAAAGGCCTTGGATCAAAATCCAGGACCAGTTTTGCCTTTCGGCTTGAGATGTTTCTGTGGGCATGTTTCAGTGCCTCCAGAGACATTTTTGTGTAGAGGGGCACTCTTTTTGTTATCCTGGCGTGCAGATTCAGGATACCGGCACCCAGCCGGGCAATCCACATCGGCAGAGAGAGCCATGGAACTTTGTGGCCACCGAGTTTTTCAACAGTACCGGCCATTGTCTTCAGACTCTGCCAGCTGCCGCCAAGCAGGTAACATTCACCCGGAACACCGCGGTGGATGGCATTCACAGCTGCCTGACATACATCTCTCACATCCACCCAGTTGTAACCACCGGGTATCAGGCTTGGGTTCTGTCCCTTGTAAAACCTGATAATGGCGTTCCCCAGCAATGAGGGCTTAAAATCATTGGGGCCTATTATTGCAGTGGGATTAAGTACAATGACATCAGGTCCCCCCGCCGATGCCTCCATCATCAGTTTCTGCCCGTGAGCCTTGGAATAGTCATAAGATACCTGACTGTTTAAGGCCAGTTCCCGTGTCTCATTAAGCTCTGATTCAAGAGGCTCCTGGTTAAATGCATGAATGGAACTGAAATGGATAATTCTTTTTACTCCTTTTGACCTCGCAGCCCTGATAACGTTAAGGCAGCCGTCAATGTTGATCATTTCACATTTCGGTTCAATTTTATGTATGCTGATGAATGCCGCCAGATGGTAGATAACATCACAACCAGAGCATAAATTTTCAAGATCGGATTCATTTGAAATGTCACCCCTGATAAATTCTAGCGGCATCCCCTCAAGACCTTTTATGTCATTTCTAATCAGAACTTTGACCTCATGGCCCTGATCAATCAGCATACGGCAAAGGTTAGTGCCGACATGCCCGGTGGCGCCTGTGACAGCAATTTTCATCTGATACTTGTTATTCACTCAAATGTAAGCATCATTTTGAAATTCACGAAAATGGACAGTGATTGCTATTTAAACTCCTGCCAGGCATCTCCCGGTAGTTTTATTCCTGCATAAAACAGTAGCCTTGATGAATGTAATATTTTACCTGGGTGTCAAAGATCCGGCAATTTTGCTGAAAGCTCTCAGGTTTTCAACAGTGGTTTCGGGGGTTATCTCACAGCCTGCAGATATGATGCAGCGATGGTTTGCCTGATTGAAGAAGGAGATGGTATTGTCTCTTATCGCTGACTCATCACCATCCTGTATAACCGATACCGGGTCACTCTTGCCTGAGAATACCTGCCCCGGCGAAAGCAGCACTCTCTCATTCTCAACGGAAGATACCCTGTGGTCAATATCGATGATATCGGCACCTGTCTTAATTACATCTGCAAGGATTGCCGAGATATTTCCGCATATATGGACCTTTGCGTAAGCGCCCAGGGAGTGTATATGATCAATAAGTATTTTCTCACGGCTGAAGGCAAACTCCCTGTACAGCTCTGGTGAAATCAGTGAACATACTGAATCACCAACACCGATGCAATGAGCCCCCCCGTTAACCTGGGCCGAAATGAAATGAATAGCATTCTCAGTGATAATATCGAGGACCTTATGTACTTTGTCAGGATATTCGTAAAGATCGGTCATGGCAAGGGAAATATCCCTGATGTCACAATATTCAGCGAGAGGGCCTTCCACCCACCCGCTGATGAAGTACTTTTCTCCGGTTATCCTCCTGTATTCCTCTATCTCACGGACTCTCTCACTTAACCGTGCATGATCCGATACCTTCCTTACCGTTAGTCTGTCTGTATCATTAATGTCAATAATGGCATATTTCCTTACTATTGGCAGGCTGTCCTGCGGATATGTTATCTCCGTTCCGAAAGCCTCAGCTTCAGCATACGGGTCAGACATGGTATTTACCCAGTCCGAGTCAAAGTCTTCAGCACACCTGATATTTCCCTGGCATTTATGTTTTGCACTCAGGCAGAAATCCCTGTATCGTATTCCGGCATACTTTGCTGCAAAGCGCATCAGGATAGGATGGAAGGGTACCCTGTCAGTATGCATGCCTTCAATAAAATCTGTGGTTCTTGTCAATGAATTCATTATGGAGATTCTAAGCTAGCTTAAAGATAGTGGATGTTATTGACAAACTGTGCACCTCTTATTGGTTGACAAATTTGTCCGGTGGGGGATGCTCTCAACCTTTAACCCGTCGCAGCCCAAAACCCTGTGAAGAACGCCCTGGCATTTGATCCCAGCGACTGGTTTCTATAACCGCCTTCCTGGACCACAAGAGTAGGAATTTTAAGTTCGCCGATAAGTTTTCCGTTATTGAAAAAATTGTCATGTGTGAAGCTCCAGGTGCCTGTAGGATCACCTTTGGCAGGATCAAGGCCAAGAGCAATAATAAGATAATCGGGTCTGAAACCACGAATGATATTTAATGACCTGGTAAGTGACTTTAGGTATGTTTCATAGGTAATTTTCTTCGCCAGCGGGAAGTTATAATTATATCCCATGCCCGCTTCTTCGCCCTTCTCCTCTGCAAAACCGGAGAAATAGGGGTAGGCAAACGAGGGATGCCCATGAATCGATATCGTCAGGACGTCATTGCGCTGGTAAAATATCTGCTGCTGCCCGTTGCCGTGATGATAATCTACATCCAATATGGCCACTTTTCCATTCCTGCTGAAATACTGGGCAGCAATGGCACAGTTATTAAAATAACAGAATCCTCCGAACACAGATCTCTCAGTATGGTGCCCGGGAGGCCTGGTAAGCACGTAACCCGACCTGCATCCCCCCATGATCTCGTCGGCAGCAGTAAGGGTGCTGTTTACACCCCAGCGGGCTGCCAGGAAGGCGTTCTGATTGAGAGGGGTGAAGGTGTCAAAACAATAGTAACCCGCTCTCACTGACAGCTCTTTGGGCGCCCTGGAAGCATGTCTGATAGGGAAAACATAAGGATATACTGATTTCCCTTTTGGCAGACTCTGACATACTTTTTTAAAATATTTGAAGTAGTTTTTATCGTGAACTGCCAGAATGTGTTTCTCAGAGTATTCTCTTACTTTTCCGTACCTGAACAGACCCATCTTGTCAAGTTCTTTTTGAATACTCTTTACACGCACAGGAGATTCCACATAACCTCTCTCCCTGATGTGATGAATAGAGTGCTTGTCATTGACAATAAGGAAGATCTTGTTCCTCTCGCTTAACCGTGCCTTGAAGTATTCCGGATTTTTTTTCCGGTTATACTGTGGAGGCCTGAGTGTGACCGGATCATCGGTGATGCTGCGAATGACCATCTTATTGTATGACTCATCACAGTATTCGCCGTATTTCCGTTCAAGGATGGCTTTCACCACCGCGCGGGCCTTTTTGTTCGGTATAAGTTCATCCCTCCCTAATCCGTCAAAGACAAGATATGGCGGGCAGTCATCGTCAGGTTTTACTGAAGTGGCATATGCCGTATTTGCAATGGGCCTCGCTCCAAATCGCTCATAAAATGCCAGACGCTTGCGATTCTGTTCAACCACATCCTTATCTCTGCACAGTGCGGGGTCGTCAGGCAGACATTCAAAGAACAATCCAAATGCATTTAGAGAGTATGCCTCCTCCCTTACATGCTCATAAAGCGCTCCGCCAAGTCCTGATGACGACAGATCCGGTGAAACGGCAACATAGTCAAGAAAACAAAACTGCAGGTCAGGCATGTGCAGCATAAGGGCAAAACCCATCACCGATTCACTTATGTCTTCAGCAACAAACAATGAAGCCTGGTACTTGTGCTTAAGGGAATCAACAAGCTGGTTCTCTATCTCTTCAATGTTCTTTTCTGAAATGGGAGAAAACTGCCTTCGTATTATATTCTTAACCTTCTCAAGTTTACGGAGATTCGCTTCCAGGTATGGGTTTGTTATTTTACGTATTTTGATCATACTGTTGTCAGGTCTGTTTCACTATCTGATAATCAGATCTTATCTTTTTCCATCCGGAATTTTCAAAAATCACTGAGGTTTGAATTGCTTACGAATGCTATCTTTTTACTGTCAGGCGACCAGCTGGGGACATTAATGGTACCCTGGCCCCCGTATACATATGCTTTGACTACGGCAGTCCCTCCTTCAGCAGGCATAATCCTGATATACACATGTTTATAAAAGGGGTGATCCTCCGCTCTCACCTCCTTCGGAAAAGAGAGGAAAACAATCCATTTGCCGTCAGGAGATATATGCGGAAACCAGTTGTTGTATTCATCAAAAGTGAGCTGTTCCTGGTCTATCCCGTCAGGACTCATCCTCCATAACTGCATCGTTCCGGTCCTGGATGAATTGAAATAAATGTACTTCCCGTCAGGTGAATATTCCGGACCGTCATCAAGGCCAGGTGCATCTGTCAGCCTGATCTCCTTTTTCTTTTTTAACGATATTTTGAAAATGTCAAAATGGCCGTTGCGGTCGGCAGTGTATGTCAGGAATCTGCCATCAGGTGACCATCCGTGAAGGTAGGAGGGGCCTTCTGACGTAATTCTTTTTGGAGTGCCGCCGTCAGCAGGCATGGTGAATATGATTGACCTGTTGTCCTCCGCGGAAACATGGTTACTTATACCTAACATTCTACCGTCAAAAGAGAGGACATGGTCATTGTTATTACTGGTCGCAAATCCTGTGTTGATCTTTTCAGGCTTGCTTGTGCTGAGATCAAACTTAAACAGCAGCCCCTCGCTGTTATATATCAGGTAATTTCCATCCGGGGTCCAGTTAGGTGCCTGGATCGAGACGGGCGACTGAAATACCACCTTCCTTAAACCTGTTTCTGCATCCATTACCTCCAGATTGCTGCCTATGTAATCACGGTATGGCACAAAGTCCTCTTTGGCCGGACGGATTATCCGCACGTTGAAGAACCTGGCCTGCTCCAGCACATTATTGTCGTGCGAGCAGATAAAAATCCCGGCAAAGACGTCCCCGGAGGTGAGCATTTCGGAAATGGCCACCGTGTCAAATGGCTCACCGGAGCGGGCACATGAAAAGATATATCTGTTGCCCTTTCGCTCAAGCTGAATGACATCAGGAGCAACGGTTTCAGATTTTCGTTCCAATGTCTCACTCCCCTCGGTTTTTCTGTATTGCAGCGAAGTGAGCCCGTCGCCGTGAACCGTGCCACTTACATGAGGCGAGTTTGTCTCAAGGGATTCTCTCACCATCCATCCGATCTTACGGTGCATGTGGCTGCCTTCCCCTACAAATTCAACATTGGCCCTCAGGATAAAGTCGCCCTTAATTTTCTTCCATGCATAATGAAACTGATCGGTACCGAACCAGATGTTCTCACCTGACCCTGAAAGTGTATATTCCTGGTTATCATGATTGAAGGTCAGGTTGCCGGCGATGTCGCAGGCCCCCACATCAGAATGCCCCTCAAAAATGGATTTTGAATAATCCTGTGAAAATGCCGGAATTACATTTGCTATAGCAAGGGCTGCGAACAATGACATAATTCTTATTTTCAGCATATGTATTCTTTTCCTTTTGTCTGTTTTATTTATTCCAGCCAGTTGTTTTTTAGAAAAAGAGAAATTCCCTTTTTGATGATGCTGTCAATATCTTCAGGTGGCCTGTTGAACAGTCCGACATACAGAATATCCTTTTCTGGGATCACAATATAAAACGCCCTGAATCCACCCTGATCACCCAAATGGTATATAAACCTTACCCCAAAACTGTTCTCTTCGTCCAGAAACCGTTCCTCACCGATAAACCAGCTGTATCCAATAAATGGATCCATGCTTTCAGCCCAGTTTTTGGGGTAATAAACAGACCGTGACTCATCAGTCAGCACTTTGCCTAAAAAAATATTTTGCTGGATGGCCCGTTCATATGCGGCTAGTTCTGTAACAGAGCTCCAGACGCCTCCGTTTCCTGCCGCCGCAAAAGTTGGGTATTCCCCGTAGTCATCTTCAGAGTACTTTCCGTCTTTCATGCTGTAGCCGTGGGCAACTCCATCCTGAGGATAGGGCCCGTTGGTAATCCTGCTGCTAACCATGCCGGAGGGCATAAAGATGCTGTCGGTAATAAATTTTTGCCATGGTTCACCGGTCAGTTTTTCTATTATCAAGGCCAACCCGTTGAAAGCAGGATTTGAATACTCATATCTCTCACCAGGTGCAAAATCAAGGCTGTCGGCCTCCTTTATCGGCGCAAAGTTCTCTTCGTCTTTCGCCGTCAGGAAAAATTCAAAATTATCCGACACGTTTCTGATATCTGGTAATCCTGAAGTATGCGACAGCAAATGCTTTATTCTTACGCTGTTGGCAATATCCTCATTCTTAAAATCATCAAAATACTGAGAGATACTGTCCTCTAATGAAAGCAACCCCTGTTCTTTCAAAATGAGTATGCCGTTTGAGACAAATGTCTTTGAAACAGAGCCAAGGTTAAAAAGCGTGTTTTCAGTGATTTTTTCCTTTGTTTCCAGGTCTGCCACTCCATAACTTCGTAAAAAGACAATCCTTTCACCTTTTTTGACAAGTACCGAACCTCCCGGCAGGTCAGGAAGAAATTCTGCTGACAGCATTGAGTCTAACTCATTAAATGTGTCTCCCCTGTTTTTTGTCACACATGCTGTCATTAACAGGCAGATAGCTAAAACGATACTGTATTTCATTTACTTTTCATTACTGTCAAACACTTTTTTACCGCCGACATATGTCTGGAGTACTTTTGTCTCACCGATATTTATGGGATCAAGTTTGGTGATATCATCACTCAGGATGACAAAATCCGCCAGTTTCCCAGGTTCAAGCGTCCCCTTGATGTTTTCCTCAAAAGAGGCAAATGCGCCGTTTATTGTATAAGCGGTCAGCGCCTGCTCAACTGTTATTTTCTGTTCCGGTACCCAGCCTTCAGGATTAAGGTCATCCAGCGTTCTCCGGGTGACTGCTGCATAAATGCCCTCCAGGGGTGTTGCAGGCGCTACCGGCCAGTCGCTCCCGAAAGCAACCTTTGCCCCGGCATCAAATAGTGATTTGAAAGCGTATGTAGTTTTAATGCGATCGGGGCCAATAACTTCTTCAGCCCACCTGCCGTCATCAATAGCGTGATAGGGCTGCATGCTGGCTATGACATTCAGGTCTGCAAATCTTTTTATATCTCCCGGTGCAATGTGCTGGGCATGCTCAATTCTGAATCTTCTGTCTCTTGATCCATTTTCCTTTTCTGTACGTTCATAGGTATTTAACAGGAAGTTAATGGCACGGTCGCCTATAGCATGGATCGCCACCTGTAACCCTGCCTTATCGGATTCTGTGATCCAGGTATAGAGGTCTTCCTCGGAATTGACAAAGAAGCCGGAATCTGTCAGCAGATCTGTATAGGGCTCGATAAATGCAGCTGTATGAGAGCCTAATGACCCGTCCACAAAACCCTTTACACAGCTGTATTTTAACCATCTGTCGCCCTTGCCGTCACGTTCAATCCTCTCTTTCAGGGTTTCCCAACGACTTACCGGTGTCATTGAATACACACGTGTGATCAGCTTGTCATCTTTTCGCAGCTTTTCAATTGCCTCGGCATAGCCTGAAGCATCCACTGCATGCACAGACGTTACGCCGTTAGAGGCCAGGTACTTCATCGCAGCAAGCAGGGCATTCTCCTCCTCTTCACCTGATGACGATGTGATCTCGCTGAAAATGAGACCCATGGCATTGTCTTTAAAGATTCCTGTCAGCTCACCTGCTTTGTTCCGGACAATGGTTCCACCCTGAATATTTTTAACTTGTCGGTCTATCCCTGCCAGTTTAAGGGCGAGCGAATTGGCCAGACCCATATGCCCGTCCAGCCTGCTGACAAATACCGGGTGTTCCGCCGTCACGGAATCTATCCACCCTCGCTCCGGCAGCATTTTCCATCCCTTACCGTCCCAGTCCCCGCCCAGGATCCACGTTCCCGGCTTTTGTGTTTTGGCGAAATCAGCTAACCTCATGATAAACTCTTCAGGAGTGGCTGCATCTCTGAGCTGTACGGAGGCGAGATTTGAACCACCCTGCAGAAAGTGTATGTGTGAATCAATAAAACCCGGAGTAACAAACTTCCCGTTTAAGTCTGAGACAACTGTTTTGTCACCTCTGAATTTCATGATCTCCCTGGCCGTACCCACAGCAACGATAGTGTCACCGCTGATAGCCATCGCTTCGGCTGCAGGCTGATTTTCATTGCCTGTCCAGATTATTGCATTCGTTATTATCATATCCGCAGATTGATGTTTGTCCTGACATGAGATC
>DATKUS010000263.1:0-3068 GCA_035530535.1 Bacteroidales bacterium | reverse complement strand
TGGTAACGAAAGCAATGTTATGATAGGGGGTAATCATTTCGATGTAACACCTGATGAAGTGGCGAAATGGATGGGCAGGATATCTTCTGCTTTCAGAAAGGGTGCCCCGGGAGCATTGTTCACAGTCAGCCCCGGAACCGGGCTGGATCAATACTATACCAATGAGACACTGGCAAAGAACTCTGACTTTATGGTAGTTCATCCGTATATCTACTGGCAAGGTACGTTGAAGCTTGATCCCTGGATCGGCCAACGTACTCTTTATGGCTCAAACTATATGATTGAATGGACAGCAATGATGGGAAAACCGGTCGTTGTACAGGAAAACGGTGCCTCGGAAGAGTGGTTGCCAGATTGGGATATTCCTTCTTTCCTGAGAATTAATTTTCTTAGCAACTGGGCAGAAGGTGCCTCGGGCTTTCTCTGGTGGAGCTCACACAATATCGATCAGAATTTCCGAATTCCGGATGATATCTTTTTGCCCGATCGTTCATCTGCTACTTATAAAGAGGGTCGGTTCCCCGATCTTGAGTATTCCATGGGCCTTTTTGACACAGGGAACAATCCCAAACCTTATGCACTGGAATTAAAACATAGTGCAGAGATGGTCGAACGACTTGGCCAGGGCTGGACCGACCTTCTGCCTGTATGTTATATACTTGTGCCTGAAAACCATGATGATTTTTCTGAAACCATGCTGCGCCTCATCACACCTTTCACTCTTGCAAAACAGGCTCACTTCGACGTAAAAATGCTTTATGAGAATGTCCCTGTTCCGGCAGATGCAGCAGCTATTGTGATTGCAGGATTCAAACTCTCTGCAGCAGGCAAGCAGAATGTTGGTCAGTATCTTGCCGGGGGAGGGACAGTTTATCAGTCTCAGGAACAGGACTTTGCACTGGATCAGATCCGGACCGGTCCTGTTCAGCAAGCTGTTGACAACCCTCAGTTCTTTGTTAAGAAACAGGCAGGGGGAATGACTCTTGAAGGGAAAGTTACTGTCAACGCAAAATTTAACATTAATCCCTTAATAACTGCTCCAAAAGAACAAAGGCTGCTTGCGGAACCCCTGGTGTATACTCGTGCTCCTTCAGGCAAAGGTACATATTACTTTTTTTCCGGCAATATTGAGGAAGGTTTACGAAGTTCCTATGATCCATGGGACAGCGATAACTCCAATTTAATCTATTCGGCATTCAGGCCAGCTAAAGCAATTAACATTTCATCCAAGCTGGTGGAGCTGTTTCATAAACGGAAAGGAGATTCTGAGATACTGGTGCTCATTAATCATTCCAATACAAAGCAGGAGACAGAGGTTTTTTCGACTAAGAATATTGCATTAAAGGACCGGATAACAGACCGTCAGATAGGGGAAGGATTCCGGATACCGTTATCTGTTGAACCTCTCCAGGTACAGATTCTGGATTTGAAACACCTCTAACGGGAGTTACAGTATGCTTGTAATTGAATGCATATGAATCGTGAATAAGAAATAAAATGGAACGACGAAAATTAATTCGGAATGCAGCCGGCTTTGGGCTTGCTGGACTTATTGGAAACAAAATGAATGCTTATGCCACCGTACCCAGCTCAGGAGTTCGCTCAGAAACTTCCTGGATGGATGGATCACAGGTCGACGATTGGCATTCTGAACTTACTCAACGGATAGCAGTTTTGGATGAACGTGGCGGAGGGACGCTGGAGTTGGGTGATGGCGTGTATGAAATTTCCAAGCCACTCAATTTACTGTCATCGGTCAGCCTGGTGATGACACCAAATGCTGTCATAAAGGCGATGTCAGGTTTTGAGGGAGACGCAGTGCTTATAAAGGGTGCAGGAAGATCCTCCACCTTTTCCGGGACAGGAGGTTGGATTAGAGGTGGTGTGATAGATGGTAGCAAATTACCAATTACCGGCATCAGGGTAGAAAAAATTGCACGATTAGAAATCGCAGACCTTGTCGTAAAGAATGCACTTCATAAAGGCATTCACCTGCTCAAGGGCGGATATGAAAGGAACCTCACCCGTGTTCGGTGCGATGTTGATGGGAGAACACCATATGCACCAGGGAGTATCGGTATTCATTACGAAGGAGGTGATAATAAAGTGTTCCTGGCACATGTCCTCGGTTATGAAACCGGCGTTCGTAGTGACTTATGGAGCAATTGGTTCACTTTGGTCCATGTCTGGAATTCAAGTGCGCAGGGACCAATGTATTATTGCTTTTACTGTAACGGTGATAATAACACTTACAATCAGTGTTATGCGGATTCTCCAACCACTGCAGGTTTCTATGTAACCAAAGCCCATCAATCTTTTATACAAAATCGCATTTATCATAGTCGATGGGCAAAAGATATCAGCGGTGCCGGATTCCTCATAACCCCGGAGGGTAAACATGGAAATTACATAGGAAATGTTTTATTCGCTGACGAAGGACACAGGCTTGCCAAGGCATTTGACGGTGATCTGGTAGGTGCAACTATTTTAGGCAGTAGTTCATGGAGAGTAATGGGGGGACTTGAAAACAGAATTTCATCGGGGGAGGAGTTAACCCACCCCGAATTGGGTAGTATCCAGCATCCTGCATTACACCTTGGAGGCACTGGATTCCGACTGACACAACAAACTACATTCCCGCTGCCAGAACAGGGAGATTTGGGGGAAGTCAGATGGGTGGATGATGGTAAAACTTCAGCATTGTTGGTCAAAACCACAATTGGTTGGAAGAAAGCGCCGCTGCTATAATAGACAGAAAAGGGAAGTAAGAGTAGTTCAGGGACATTCCTGAGAACTACCCTTAATCCCTTTCGAAAAACAGATGTTCTGCTTGCCAGATCTGTTGGTATATATTGTCAATGCACAGATAATTAGATATATAGAACTTACAAATAAGAGAGACATGAAACGATCAGAGATAAATCAGATTATGAAGGATGGACTTCATTTCCTTGAAAAGGGAAACAAATTTTTATTACCTCCATTTGCCAAATGGTCGCCCGAAGAATGGAAAACAAAAGGTGAAGAATCAGCTGACATTGTGAATCAACAATTGGGTTGGGATATCA